>DASULL010000522.1:0-2055 GCA_036278215.1 Gammaproteobacteria bacterium
CAATCGCAGCCTTGGCCGGGTTTTGCCGGTCCGGGCCGCGGCTCAGCCGAACGTGGAGTTGTTCTGCCCGGCGAGCGCCGAGGCGATCGCGCTCGACGCGGAGGCGATGCAGGTGCGCCTGCTAGGCGAAGGGTTGGACCGGGTGGTGCGGACCCGGCTGCTGGTGGCTGCCGATGGCGCCCAGTCGCGGATGCGGGAAGCGCTTGGCATCGGCGCCGATGTCCGCGACTACGGCCAGGTGGCGATCATCGCCAACCTGACACCGGAGCGGGATCACGCCGGCCGCGCCTTCGAACGGTTCACCGCCGATGGGCCAATGGCGGTGCTGCCGCTGAGCGGCGGGCGCTGTGCCCTGATCTGGGCCGTGCCGCGGGAGCAGGCGGAGGCGGTGCTGGCCCTGACCGATGAAGCGTTTCTGACCGCAGTGCAGCAACGGATCGGCTACCGTCTCGGGCGGCTGTTGAAGGTTGGGCGGCGCGACGCCTTTCCGCTGGCGATGACGACGGCACGCCAGTGCGCCGCCCGGCGCGCGGTGATCATCGGCAATGCCGCCCACACCCTGCATCCCGTGGCCGGGCAGGGCTTTAACCTTTCCTTGCGCGACGTGGCTACCCTGGCAGAACTGCTGCATGAGGCAAGTCGGACCGGCGGCGATCCGGGGGCGGCTTATCTGCTTGCTCGCTACGAAGCGCTGCGCCAAGCGGACTATCGCCGGGTTAGCGGTTTCACCGATCTGCTGGTGCGGTTGTTTTCCAATCGCCTACCTGGCCTCGTCGGCGCGCGTAATGCTGGCCTGCTGGCGCTGGATCTGTTTCCACCCGGCAAGCGAGGTTTCCTGCGCCATGCCATGGGGCGCAGCGGACCGTCGCCACGGCTGGTGCGGGGCTTGCCGCTGCTGGAGGAGCCGCAATGAGCGATGGCCGTTTCGACGTGATAATCCAGGGCGCGGGCATGAATGGTCTGCTGCTGGCGCGCGCATTGGCGCCGTTGCGGCTCAAGATCGCCCTGGTGGATGCGCAGCCGGTACAGCGCTGGAGCGGCGGCGAGTGGGGGCTGCGGGTGATCGCGGTCACCGCCACCTCCGAGCGCATCCTGCGCCGCTTGGGCATCTGGCAGGCGCTGGCGCGGGTGAGCCCGTTCCGGGCGATCCAGGCTTGGGACGGCGTCGGGCAGGGCAGCGTGCTGTTCGACAGCGCCCAGATCGACGAGCCGCACCTTGGTCATATCGTCGAGAACAGCCTCATTCAAACCGCCTTGTACGACCGCCTGCTGGACGATGGCGAGCTGACCATGATCATTCCCGCGGCCGTTACCGGGGTGCAGGCCGATGCCGAACGTGTCGCCGTCTCGCTGGATGACGGCCGCCGGCTGGAAGCGCGGCTGCTGGTCGGCGCCGACGGCGCCAAGTCGAACATCCGCCACTTGTGCGGCATCGAACTGGATAGCCGGGATTATCGGCAATCCGGTTTGGTCACGGTCGTCGAGAACGAGCGGCCGCACGGCGAGGTAGCGCGTCAGCGCTTTCTGCCCGAAGGTCCGCTCGCTTTTCTACCGCTGGCGGATGGCCGCTGCTCCATCGTCTGGTCGCAGCCGACCGAAGCAGCCGCACGGCGGCTGGAGCTCGACGACGACACCTTCTGCGCCGAGCTGACGGAAGCGTCCGGCGGCATTCTGGGACAAGTCCTGAGCTGCGGCGCGCGCGGCGCATTTCCGCTGCGCAGTCAGCAGGCGCGTTCCTATATCGCGCCGCGAGTCGCTCTGATCGGCGACGCTGCTCATGTGATCCACCCGCTTGCCGGTCAAGGGGCCAATCTCGGTTTTCTCGATGCCGCCGTGCTGGCGGAGGAAATCGGGAGGGCTTATATGGCCGAGCGGGACATTGGCGGGCTTGGCACCCTGCGGCGCTATCAGAGACGGCGGCGCGGCGACAATCTGCTGATGCAGTCGACTATGGATGCTTTTCATTCCCTGTTCGGCACCTCTTCCCCCTGGCTGTCGCTGCCGCGCAGTCTGGGGCTGGACCTGGTCGATCGCATGCCGCCGCTGAAGGCGTTC
>DASULL010000523.1:0-3133 GCA_036278215.1 Gammaproteobacteria bacterium
TATAACGAAGCCTCCAGCTACGGCCGTGCCTTCCTGGTCGGCCTGCTCAATACCCTGCTGGTGTCGGCACTGGGTGTCGTGCTGGCAACGCTGTTGGGGTTCGTTATCGGTGTCGCCCGCCTGTCGCCCAATTGGCTGATCCGGCAGTGGGCCGGTGCGTATATCGAAACGATCCGTAACATCCCGCTGCTGCTGCAGATCTTCTTCTGGTACTTCGCCGTGTTGCGGCCGCTGCCGCACCCGCGGGAGAGCATCGATCTGTTCGGGTTGGTGTTCCTCAGCAACCGTGGGTTGTACGTGCCCAAGCCGCTGCTGGAGCCGGGCTTCGGCTGGCTGCTCGGCGCCCTGCTGCTCGGCGGTCTCGGCGCCATTCTGCTGCGGCAGCGGGCGCGGCGCGCGGCAGGCGGAGGCGGCAAGCGTGCCTGGCTCTGGCTGTTTGCCGTACTGTTGGGGCCGGCGGCACTGGTGCTGCTGGTCGTCGGCTTGCCGCTGAGCTGGGAGCTGCCGGAGTTCCAGCGTTTCAATTTCCGCGGCGGTATGGTGCTGACGCCGGAATTCGTCGCGCTGTTGCTGGCGCTGTCGACCTACACCGCCGCTTTTATCGCCGAGATCGTCCGCGCCGGCATCCAATCGGTAAACCAGGGGCAGCGGGAAGCAGCCTATTCGCTCGGTCTGCCGCCCGGGCTGACTTTGCGCAAGGTGATTCTGCCGCAGGCGATGCGGGTGATCGTGCCGCCGCTGACCAACCAGTATCTCAACCTAACCAAGAACTCGTCGCTCGCCGCCGCCATCGCTTATCCCGATCTGGTATCGGTGTTCGCTGGCACGGTGCTGAATCAGACCGGTCAGGCGGTAGAGGTGATCGGGGTGACCATGGCTGTCTACCTTGCCATCAGCCTTGCTATCGCCGCCGCCATGGGGCTGTACAACCGCCGTGTGGCATTGGTGGAGCGCTGACATGGCTACCGCAGCACCTTCTTCCAAGGGAATCGGCGCGGTCGTGGTCTGGGCCCGGCAGAATCTGTTTTCCTCGCCGCTGAACACCTTGCTGACCGTGCTCGGCCTCTGGTTGCTGTGGCTGGTGCTGCCGCCGGTCTTCCAGTGGTTGTGGCTGAAAGCTGATTTCAGCGGTAGCAGCCGGGCGGACTGCACTGGCGACGGCGCCTGCTGGGTGTTTGTTCGTGTCCATCTGACACAGTTTCTGTACGGCTTCTATCCGGCCGCCGAGCGGTGGCGGATCAATGTCGGCATCGGTTTGCTGCTACTCGTGGCGCTGCCTTTGCTGTTGCCGCAACTGCGTCGGTTCCGCCGCAGCTGGTCGTTAAGCTTGGTTGCCTATCCGTTTATCGCTTGGTGGCTGTTTCATGGCGGGCTGGGCTTGTCGCTGGTCGAAACCGGCCGCTGGGGCGGATTGTTCCTGACCATGGTGATTGCCGGGACCGGCATGGCGGCGGCCCTGCCGCTGGGCGTTGTGCTGGCACTGGGGCGGCGCTCGCAGTTGCCGGTGGTGCGGGCGGTCTGCACGGTGTTCATCGAACTCTGGCGCGGCGTGCCGCTGATCACGGTGCTGTTCATGGCTTCGGTGATGCTGCCGCTGTTCATGCCGGCCGGAGTAAGCCTGGATAAACTGCTGCGAGCCTTGATCGGGGTGGCGCTGTTCGCCGGCGCTTACATGGCGGAAGTGATCCGCGGCGGTCTGCAGGGCGTGCCGGCTGGGCAGTACGAGGCGGCGCGCGCGCTCGGCCTGTCGTACTGGCAGCAGATGCGGCTGATCATTGTGCCGCAGGCGCTGCGGATGGTGGTGCCGGGCATCGTCAACGTCTTTATCGCTTTGTTCAAGGACACCAGCCTGGTGCTGATCATCGGTCTGTTCGACCTGCTCGGCATCGTCCAGGCGGCGGTGACCAACCCCAATTGGTTGGGGTTTGTCCTGGAGGGCTATGTCTTTGCCGCCGCGGTGTTCTGGGTGTTTTGTTATGGCATGTCGCGGCTCAGCCGGCGGCTGGAGCGGCGGCCGGAGATGCAAGCCGGCAGGCAGCAGGAGATGGCGTAATGACAAAGCAGACGGCTGCTGCCGTATTCGAGCATGTCGATAAATGGTTTGGGCAGCTGCATGTGCTGCAGGACATCAACCTGAGCGTTGCCCGCGGTGAGCGAATCGTGATCTGCGGTCCATCCGGCTCCGGCAAATCCACTCTGATCCGCTGTTTCAACGGCCTGGAGCCGCACCAGCGCGGCCGCATCGTGGTCAACGGCGTCGAGCTCACCGAGGATCGCCGTACGGTCGAGCGCATTCGCCGCGAAGTCGGCATGGTGTTCCAGCAGTTCAATCTGTTCCCGCACCTGACCGTGCTGGAGAACTGCACTCTGGCGCCGATCTGGGTGCGCAAGCTACCCAAGAACGAGGCCGAGGCCCTGGCGATGGAATACCTCACCCGGGTGCGCATTCCCGATAAAGCCAACAGCTACCCCGGCCAGCTTTCCGGCGGCCAGCAGCAGCGGGTGGCTATTGCCCGGGCGCTCTGCATGCAGCCGCAGATCATGCTGTTCGACGAGCCGACCTCGGCGCTCGACCCCGAGATGATCAGCGAAGTGCTGGACGTCATGGTGGAACTGGCCGGCTCCGGCATGACCATGCTCTGCGTCACGCACGAGATGGGCTTCGCCCGCGAGGTGGCCGACCGGATCGTTTTTATGGATGACGGCCGCATCGTCGAGCAGAGCGAGACGAGCGCCTTTTTCGAAGCGCCGCAGACTGAGCGGGCGCGGCAGTTTCTCGGGCAGATCCTAGCGCATTAGGCGGACTCACCGCCGCACCTGTCAGCATCTGGAAAGCGGCAACCGCCTGGGCAAGGGAAGTTTGGTGTTGCTTCGGCCTTTGTGGTTTATTGGCCGCTTTTCTCTGCGCCTCTGTGGTGCGTTTTCACGCGGCAGGATTTGTTATGACCCGCAACACCCTAACCATCTCCCAGCGCTTCTGCGGCCCGCCGACCAGCGGCAACGGCGGCTACAGCGCCGGGCTCCTCGGCAAGTTGATCAACGGTCCCGCTCAGGTCACGCTGCGCCGGCCGCCACCCCTGGATAAGCCGCTGCGACTTGGCCGCGACGGCGACACAGTCAGTTTGTGGGACCA
>DASULL010000524.1:0-2301 GCA_036278215.1 Gammaproteobacteria bacterium
AGCAGCGGAATATCGGTTGCATTCGGCAACAGCAGGCGGACGTCTACACCGTCCTTGGCGGCAGCCCGCAGAGCTTCAACATAGGAAGCGGTGCCGGCGTAGTAGGCATCGGTCAGCCAGAGCCGCTTGCGGGCAAGCGCGGCAATAAGCTGATCGAGCCGCAGCATGCCCGCCGTCGCCGGCTCGCTGGCGACGATGCGCATGTTCATGCTGCCGGCCAGTGGCGGTGTTGCAATCGCTCCGGCAGTGGCAATGGGCTTGCCCATCATGGCCCACATCCGGGCGAAAGCCTGTTCTACTTCGGCTACGGCGGGGCCACGAATCTCGACGCCGGTATCCCGCCATGGCTCGATCTGGCGAGCTGGGTCTCCAAGCCAGACGCGGCCCACGCATAAGCCGGTAACGAAGGCGACTTCGCCGTCGACCGCCAGCATCTTGCGGTGGTCGCGCGAGAGCCAGCCTAGCGGGCTGTCGAGCCGTGGAGGGTTGTAGCAGCGCACTTCCACTCCGCCGGCCCGCAGCGTATTCCAGAACCGGCGCGATGCCTTGCCGAACCCGCCGAACCAGTCGTAGATAAGGCGGACGGCAACGCCTTCGCGCGCCTTGCCGATCAAGGCATCGGCAAACTCGCGACCGGTTTCGTCGTCGTAGATGATGTAGCTCTCGAAGTGGATGTGGCGTTTCGCCGCGCTTATCGCCTCCAGCCAGGCTGGATAGTTTTCGCCCGCGTCCTTGAGCAGGCGGACGTGGTTGCCGCCGACCAGCGGCGCCCCGGCCGCCCGTGAGAAGGCCTGATCGGCCAGCTCACGCAATGGCAGCAGCGCATTGCGTTCGTCCCGTTCCACTCGAGCAAAGCGTCTCATCCGAAGCTCTCTTCAACTTCCTGTAAACGTATCGATGGTAGAGCAGGAGGCAGGTTACCGCTGCTCCCCAGACGGTTGCTACCTGGCCTGCTCGTTCAGAGCTGGATGAAAGAACTGGAATTTATTGCGTCCCCCGTGTTTGGCTTGGTACATGGCGGCATCAGCGTGGTGGATCAGAGTTCCAAGGTGATCGCCGTCCTGCGGAAACAGGCTGACACCGATACTGCAGGTGGTTCGCAGCTCCAAGCCTCGGAGCAGATGGGGCTGGCTCAGCCGCTCCAGGCAGAGCCGGGCCACCCGGTTGACGCTTTCTTCCGAGCGGATGTCAGCCAGCACCAGCAGAAACTCATCGCCGCCCAGGCGTCCGACCAGATCGCTTTCACGCACGCTGGTGCGCAGACGTCGTGCTACTTCCTTGAGGACCTCGTCGCCGACATCATGGCCATGCTGGTCGTTGATGGGTTTGAAGTGATCTAGATCGACGAACAGAACTGCAGCTTGCCTCTCGTTCCGGCGCGCCGCTGCTAACAGCGGCTCGGCGAACTCATGGAGCAGCGCCCGGTTCGGCAGCCCGGTAAGCGGATCATGCTGGGAAATCTGGCGGATGCGGTTCTCGATCTCCTTGCGCTCGGTGATATCCAGATGGACGCCGCGTACCCGGATCGGGGTGCCGGCTTCGTCTACGGTCAACACGGCGCGGGAGGCGATCCAGCGGTAACTGCCGTCCTTGTGCCGCAGTCGAAACTCCATCTTGTAATCCCTGGCGGCCGCCGTTTGGAAGGCCTTGATTTGGGTCAGCACCAAATCAAGGTCATCCGGGTGCAGCCGCGAGATCCATTCTTCATAATCGTTGGCGATCTCAGCGTCGGCGTAACCCAGCAGACGCTTCCACTCCGGAGAGTACTCGATGGCATAAGTGCGAGGATTCATTTCCCAATAGCCTACCGCGGCGATATCCATCGCTAGCCTGAGCTTGGCCTGAGTATCGGCCAACTGCCGGGTGACCTGCCTGCGCTCGGTGATATCCATCAGGACACCGACGATCAGCTGCGGCCGACCGTCCGGGTCGTGAGCAACGACCTTGGCCCGGGCGTACATCCAGCGGATTTCGCCATGCTTGCTCCGCACCCGCAACTCCGTTTGGAACAAGTCTTCCGCTCCGGCCAGCAGTTGCTGCCAAGCAGACTGCACCCGTTGCAGATCGCTCGGATCGATTATTCGCGACCACCAAGCAAGATGCGATGTGGCTTGATCGGGTTGGTAGCCGAGTTCGGCGATGTAGTTACCGCTGTGATAGACCTGGCCAGAATGCGGATCGATTTCCCACAGATAGAGTTCGGCCGCTTCGACGGCGAGCTCGATTCGACGCAGATAGCTTGCTTCCGCCTGATCCAGTTCTCGCTGGGCCTGCGCCGCCAATCGGTCGACCACCTTGGCC
>DASULL010000525.1:0-2462 GCA_036278215.1 Gammaproteobacteria bacterium
CACCAGCACCGACAGCTTCGAAAACCGCTACGTTGCGGAAGTTTGGCTGATGGATATGTCGCGCCGGCTGGAGCGTAAACTTCCGGACCCACACTATCGGCTGGAGTTGTTACGACTGGTTCACTACGAGGCCACCCGCGCCGGTCTGCGCCCCGAGCTGGTGCTGGCGGTGATCGAGGTAGAGAGCAACTTCAATCGCTGGGCCATTTCTTCAGCCGGCGCCCGCGGACTGATGCAGGTGATGCCTTTCTGGTTGAAGGAAATCGGCCGGCCGGACGACGATCTGTTCCACGTCGCGACCAATCTGCGCTTCGGTTGTACCATCTTGCGGCATTATCTCGACCGCTCAAAAGGCAACCTGACCGAAGCCCTGGCCCGCTACAACGGCAGCTACGGCCGGTACAAATATCCCAACCTTGTGTACAAAGCACTGGATCGCCGCTGGTATGCGCAATGAGCGACGCCACTATGCTGCAGAGTGAAACCGTTCTGATTGCTGGCTGTGGCGATCTCGGTACCGCCGCTGGCCTGATACTTGCTGGCAGCGACAACCAGGTTTTTGGCCTGCGTCGACGCGCCGACGCCCTGCCGGCCCCACTCCACACGCTACGCGCCGATCTCAGTCAGCCCGCAACGCTTACTGCGCTGCCGCCGGCTATCGACCTCGTGTACTACATCGCCACCCCGGCGAGCTACGACGACGACGCCTATCGCACCGCCTATGTCAACGGCCTGCGCAACCTGCTGCAGGCGCTCCGGCAGCAACAGCAGACTCCACGCCGGCTGGTGCTGGTCTCGAGCACGGCGGTCTACGGCCAGCTGGCTGGCGAGTGGGTCGACGAAACTTCGCCAACTGTCCCAAACAGCTTTTCCGGCCGGCGCATGCTCGAATCGGAACAGCTCGCCTGCAGCAGCGGCATTCCCAGCGTGATTCTTCGCTTCGGCGGCATCTACGGTCCCGGCCGCGAGCGCATGATCCGCGCGGTGAGGACCGGCGAGCCCTGCCCCGCCGAGCCCAGTCTTTACACCAACCGCATTCACCGCGATGACTGCGTGCAGGCATTGGCCCATGTTGCCGGCGAGCACGTCCCACCGGGGATTTACCTCGCTACCGACGACACCCCCTGCACCCAGTGCGAGCTGATGGACTGGCTGGCCAATCGTCTCGGCCTGCCGCAACCGGCGCGTACTCAAGCCGCGCCCGGCGGCCGCCGCGGCAGCAACAAGCGCTGCCGCAACGACAAACTCAAATCGACCGGCTTCCAGTTGCGCTATCCGAGCTATCGCGAGGGCTATGGAAAGTTGCTCGAAAGCTCCTCGACTTAACGATTCGCCGGGCCACGCCAAACCCTAATCGACTTCCTGGCAACCTGGGCGGCGCTGGCGATTGTGCGCTTTTATACCGAGCTGGCCAGCAATTCCACCAGCCCCGGTAGTTTGCCCAGGTAGTCGGCCAAGCGAATGGTGATGGTCGGATGCGCCACCTGCCGTTCCTGCACGATGGCCGGAATATCGCGCGCTACGTGCGCGCCGGCAGCCAGAAAGTAGGGCAATATCACCACCTCTCGCGCACCGGCGGCAACAGCGGCATCGATTGCCGCGCCTATCGACGGATCGGCCAGCTCCAGGAAGGCAGTAGCGGTGTGCTGGTAGCGGTCGGCGACGCGGGCCGCCAGGGCGGCGGTGAGCAAGCGGACCTCATCGTTCGAGGCACGAACCCGGCTGCCGTGAGCAACCATGATTAACGCTTGCATCAGCCTGCTCCCCCGCCCTGGTATCGCCCAAACCGCGGCCCGCAGGGCTTCCTAAATACTCTTGTTGTACAGGTTACCCTGCTGTCGCGAAAAATATGCCGCCAGGTCCTCCATGTCCTGTTCGGACAGGCCGGCGGTAATACCCGCCATGATCGGATTCTTGCGCTGACCGGATTTATACGCCTTCAGCGTATGCACCATGTAGTCGGCATACTGCCCAGCGATTCGAGGAAATTGGGGGGTGGGGCTGTTACCGTCCGGTCCGTGACAGGCAGCACAGGTCGTGGAGAGCTGTTGGCCGCGCTCTGGATTGCCTTTCTCGATCGCCTGGGCCTCCAGCGCCAGCAGGCCGAACCCCAAAGCCGCTGCGGTAATCAGGACATTTTTCATGTTTTATCTCCTCCGCCGGTTACTGCTGGGGTTGTGCGAAAAAGGCAGCGATATCCTGCATATCCTGCTCGGATAGCGATTCAGCCTGTACTTGCATGGTCGGGTGCTGGCGAGCGCCGGATGCGTAATCCTTGAGCGCGGAGACGATGTATTCCGGATGCTGCCCCCCCAACTTGGGCACACGGTAGGCTGGGTAGGCGTTACGATAACCGGTCACACCGTGGCAGCCCAGGCAGGTCTTTGCCTTCAGCGTACCTTTGGCCGGATCGCCGGCCGCCTGCCCGGTGCTGAACACCAGTCCGAGGACCGCACCCGCAA
>DASULL010000526.1:0-5482 GCA_036278215.1 Gammaproteobacteria bacterium
GTCGCTCGGGGCAGCAACCAAGCACCACCCCCAGCCTCTCCCGGCACAATCGTGCCCGAGCGGCTTAAAAGTCTCTCAGCAGAACACCACCAAGTTATCCCGGTGGATCAACTCCGGCTTGTCGACGTAGCCTAATAGTTGCTCGATCTTGTCGCTGGAATGCCCGCGAATTACCGCAACTTCCGGCGCGCTGTAATTGATCAGCCCACGCGCGACTTCGCGACCATCCGGGCCAACGCAGGCCACCAGATCGCCACGCGCAAAGCCTCCCTCGACGTCCACCACCCCGACCGGCAGCAAACTGCGGGCAGCCTCGCGCAAAACCCGTACGGCGCCGGCGTCGATATGCACCCGTCCGCTCACCTTCAGCCGATTGGCCAGCCACTGCTTACGCGCTGCCACCGGCTCACTTGGCGGCAACAGCAACGTGCCTATAGTCTCCCCGCGCTGGATACGCAACAGCACATCGGCCTCGCGACCGGAGGCAATCAATGTGGCGGCGCCGGAGCGGGCAGCGCGCGCGCCGGCCTGCACCTTGGCGAGCATGCCACCGCGCCCCAGGCTGCCTGGGGTGGGCGAGCACAGCGCTTCCAAGGCAGGATCGCCGGCCTGGCCTTCGCTGACCAGCTTGGCGTTGGCGTTGTCGCGCGGATCCTGGTCGAACAGCCCTGCCTGGTCGGTGAGTATGACCAAGAGATCGGCCTCCACCAGGTTGGCCACCATCGCCGCCAGGGTATCATTATCGCCGAAGCGGATTTCTTCGGTAGCGACGGTGTCGTTTTCATTCACCACCGGCACGACGCCAAACTGCAGCAGTGCCCGCAGCGTGTTGCGCGCATTCAGGTAACGGGACCGGCTGGCCATGTCCTCGTGCGTCAGCAATACCTGCGCGGTGCGCAGGCCGTGACGCTGGAACTGCGACTCGTACGCCTCGACCAATCCCATCTGACCTACTGCAGCAGCGGCCTGCAGCTCGTACAAGGCCTTGGGGCGCCGCGCCCAGCCCAGCCGCTTGATACCCTCGGCCACCGCGCCGGACGAAACCAGCACTACCTCGACGCCAGACTCATGCAGGGCCACGATTTGCTCGACCCAAGCCTGGATTCTTTCCCGATCCAGGCCGCGGCCGTCGTTAGTGACCAACGCACTGCCTACTTTGACCACCCAGCGCCGGGCGCTGCCAAGCGCTGCACGTCGACTGTCACTCATCTTCGCCCTGCTCTCGTTCCCCCACCGGCTGCTGCGCCGCGTCCTGCTCGCGCATCCGCTCCAGTGCGTTCATGATCTGCTGAGTGAGCGCCTGCGTTCCTTCGCCGCTCAACGCTGAAATCTTGAAGACCGGCCCTTGCCAGCCGAGGCGCTCAAGCAGCGCCGCCGCGTACGGCTCGCGCTCATCCTCGGGCAGCAGGTCCAGCTTGTTGAGCACCAGCCAGCGCTCCCGCCGCACCAGCTCTGGACTGAACTTCGCCAGTTCGGCTTCCAGCACACGCACATCCTGTACCGGATCGTGCGCCGGGTCCGGCGGCACCGCATCCACCAGATGCAGGAGCAGGTGGGTGCGCGCCAAGTGCTTGAGAAAGCGGATACCAAGCCCGGCCCCTTCGGCTGCCCCTTCGATGAGTCCGGGAATGTCGGCAATGACGAAGCTGCGACCCATACCGACGCTGACGACGCCAAGGCTTGGGTAGAGCGTGGTAAAGGGATAATCCGCCACCTTGGGACGAGCGGCGGAAACGGCTCGGATAAAAGTCGACTTGCCGGCGTTTGGCATACCCAGCAGGCCAACATCGGCCAGCACTTTCAGCTCCAGCTTCAACTCACGCCGCTCACCCGGCGTGCCTGCAGTAGCCTTCTGCGGTGCGCGGTTGACCGAGCTTTTGAAGTGCACATTACCAAGGCCGCCCTTGCCGCCCTGCGCCACCAGCAGGCGCTGGCCATGGCGGGTCAGATCGCCAAGCTGCTCACCGGTATCGCGGTCGGTAATGACAGTGCCGACCGGCACCTTGATGGTGATGCTGTCGCCGCCCTTGCCATACATTTGGCGGCCCTTGCCGTTTTCGCCCCGCTGAGCGGCATAGGAACGGATGTGACGGAAGTCGGCCAGGGTATTCAACCCTTCTTCCGCCTCCATCCAGACACTACCGCCGTCGCCGCCGTCGCCGCCATCCGGCCCGCCGCGCGGAATGAATTTCTCCCGGCGAAAGCTCGCAACACCGTTGCCGCCATCACCGGCAGCCACTTTGATCGAAGCTTCGTCGACGAATTTCATGCAGAGCCCGAAGTAGGTGATGCCGGCAGGGTATTCAATTGTTCCACAAAAAAGCCCCGTCCGGGACGGGGCTTTTCGTGCTTGGCCTGTCCCAGCAGGCTAATCTGTAAGCGTATCCGGTCAGGCCGGTACGATACTGACGAACTTACGGGAGCGGGCACCTCTGACCTTGAACTCGACCTGGCCGTCGACCAGAGCGAACAGGGTGTGGTCCTTGCCGATACCGACGTTGTCGCCGGCATGGAAATGGGTGCCGCGCTGGCGCACGATGATGTTGCCGGCCCGCACGTTCTCACCGCCAAAACGCTTGACGCCGAGTCGTTTGCTATGGGAATCGCGACCGTTGCGGGTACTGCCGCCTGCTTTCTTCGTTGCCATTGCCTAAACCTCTCAGCCGACGCTGATGCCGGTGATCTTGATTTCGGTGAACTGCTGGCGATGACCAAATTCACGCCGGTAGTTCTTGCGCCGGCGGAACTTCACCGCCGTCACCTTCTTGGACTTGCCGTGCCGCACGATTTCGGCCGACACGCTGCTGCCAGCCAGCACAGGCGCGCCGATCTTGATGTCGTCACCGTTGCCGACCATGAGCACCTGGTCGAAATTGACCGACTCGCCTTGCGCAACGTCGAGCTTTTCAACGCGCAGGGTCTCGCCCTCGGCCACGCGGTATTGTTTTCCACCGGTCTTGATGACGGCGTACATATCCGTTCTCCCAACGTATACGCGGAATTCTGTAAGGGCCGGGATTCTATCTTGTCCGCCCAGGCCGGTCAAACGCTTGTACACTTCAAGAGCTCAGCGACACCGGCCTCCGCTTGACACCCACCAGAGCGCTCCCTAGCATCCGACATCCTCATGCAGACCACCCTCTCGATGGACATCAACGCAATTCGCTCTCTGATCGCGGACGACCTGAACGCCGTGAACGCACTGATCCAGGCGCGTTTGCGTTCCGACGTGGTGCTCATCAACCAGCTGGCCACCTATATTATCAATAGTGGTGGCAAGCGGCTGCGGCCGATGCTAGTGCTACTGGCCGGCCGCGCCAACGGCTACAGACCTGAGTCTCATGCCCAGCTAGCGGCAGTTATCGAGTTCATTCACACCGCGACTCTACTACACGACGACGTGGTCGATGCCTCTGAGCTTCGCCGTGGGCAGGATACGGCCAACAGCATCTGGGGCAATGAGGCGAGCGTGCTGGTCGGCGACTTCCTCTACACCCGGGCCTTCGAGCTGATGGTCGAACTCGGCAATATGCGGGTAATGGAGGTCATGGCCAAGGCAACCAATGCTGTCGCCGCTGGCGAGGTCATGCAACTCATGAACTGCCATGACCCCGACGTCTCGGAAGAGCTTTACCTGGAAGTCATCTACCGCAAGACCGGTGCGCTGTTCGAAGCCGGCTGCCAACTGGCGGCGGTGCTGGCCGACGCCGACACCGAGCATCAGATCGCCATGGCCGCCTATGGCCGCCATCTCGGCACAGCGTTCCAGCTGATCGACGATGTGCTGGACTATACCGGTAGCAGCGCCGAGATCGGCAAGAACATCGGCGACGACCTGGTCGAAGGCAAGCCCACTCTGCCCCTGATCTACGCCATGCGGAACGGCAATGACAGCCAGCGGAGCCTGATTCGCGCGGTGATCGAGCAAGGCGGGCTGGATCGCATCGAAGAAGTGCACGCAGCCGTTGAAAACACCGGAGCAATTACCTATACTCGCCGCCTTGCACGGGTTGAGGCGGATCGAGCAATCGAAAGCCTGCACTGTCTCCCGGACAGTGCCCATAAGGCAGCCTTGCAAGCGCTGGCCGATTTTTCGGTCGAGCGCAGCGCCTAATCAGTCGGGGTGTAGCTCAGCTTGGTAGAGCACTGTCTTCGGGAGGCAGGGGCCGGAGGTTCGAATCCTCTCACCCCGACCACGATTGCCAAAAGGGCCTGCGAGTAATCGCAGGCCCTTTTTCATTTGGCTGGCTTAACCTCCCAAGCCGTCACGGCCCCGGCCCGTCATCCCGTCCTGCCGGCCGACTCAGCCAAGCCATGATCGCTCGCGTCAGCGCCCTCGGCAGAAACTGCTCGCTCCAGAAGGTGGCGGCGAACCGCCACCCGACCGGGCGATGCACCCGGCGCGAGTCCAGAGTGGCCCACACCGCTACGGCCACCTGCTCCGGGGCAAGATCGACGCCCATGCGCCTCACAATGGGAGGATGCTCTGGGTGATTACGCAGCATGCCGGTGTTAACGAAAGGCGGCATGATGTCGGTCACGGTAATACCGTGCTCGGCCCACTCCAGGTTCAGCGCCTCGGTCAGCCCGCGCACAGCGAACTTGGACGCGGAGTAGCTGGCAAGCTGCGGCACGCCATACAGGGCCGAAGCGGAGCCCATGCTGATCACGTATGCGCCTGGGGTTTGCCGTAAAAAAGGAAAGGCTGCATAGCAGCAGTGGATTACCCCTAGCACGTTGACCATCATCATGCGCCGATGCTGCTCCGGCGCAAGTTCCTCGAAGCGCCCCATGGCGAGCACGCCGGCGTTGTTGAACAGGCAGCGCAGCTGCCCACCGTGCGCTACGGCGAACGCCTCCACCGCGGCACCGACCGCCTTCTCATCGCTGACGTCCACCGCCCGCTGCCAGACGCGCTCGTCGCCCAGCTCCATGGCGGCTTCCGCCAGCGCCACCTGATCGATATCCAGGAGACCCACCGACCAGCCACGGGCATGGAAAAGACGGGCTGTGGCCAAGCCAATGCCGGTAGCGGCGCCAGTAATCAGAATATTCTTCATGCCCGCTCCTCCCTGATCATCCCTTAAGTTCGCATCGGCGGAGCCGCAACAGAAACGCGCGAGCCCCATCTGCCCCTGGGCGGCCGACCTATATCGATGCCAGCCTGCCGCAGCTCCCGCCCCAACTCCTTGCGAAACTCGTGGTAGTCCACCTCGGTTGAATGCCTGGTACCGCCGGCGAAATCGGCATGCGGGCTCTCCATCTCCTGCCGGATGGCTGCCTCCATATCGGCTGGCCGCGGGTAGCGGCCAACGATCTCGGCGCAAGCCAACATCGCCTGATAGTCCGCCATCGGCCAGATGCAGCCGAGCGGCTGGAACAGCCCAATGAAATACAGGTTGTCGTATTGAGCGTGCATCATTTTCCGGAACAATGGCACCTTCTCGACATGCTGGAAGTCGATGAACGACTTGTCGAAAAA
>DASULL010000527.1:0-4033 GCA_036278215.1 Gammaproteobacteria bacterium
GCGAGAAGGTCCAAGCGGTGCGCTCGCCTTCATCTGCCGGCGGCGTCTCGTCGCTGGGCCGGGCGAGGAAGTAGAGCGAGAATTTCATCTCGGGGAAGTCGAGCTTGCGCAGCAGCCGCATGCCCATGATGCGGGTGTAGAAATCCAGCGAGCGCTGTGGGTCCTTGACCCGCAGCATGCTGTGATTGAACACGAAACCGAGGGTCTGCTCCGGCGCCTGCTCGTGCACGCCGGGATGAGATTCGGTGTTAAAAGCCATAGCTTGCGTCTCCTTGCAGGTTTGCGACGGTGGGCCGGGCGGCTTGGCGAGTCCATGCCATGGTGGTAGGGGCGAAGTTCCCGAAACAACGGCCTGCTCGGGGAACTCCCTCCAGGTCCAGGCTGCACTGGGGCGGCCTGCAAACGCACAGTACCGCGCTCGTACGGACCGCAATGCGCTGGGCTGGAGTAGGCGGAAACAGGACAAGCGTTGACTCGGCAAACAGCCACGGGCTGCCCGCAGTATATCGTGCCGGTGACGAGGCGTTGCCGTGCAGGCAGATCGCATCCCTGCTGGCCAGTCTGCCACGGCTCTGTTTTAGACCTGGCGCCGCAAATTCCCGCCGTGGATTAATGTGCGCCAGCTGCTGGACATGGAGCCGGAGGAACTGCTGGCTCGCATTCGGTAGGCGGCGATTGGGCTGGTGCGCCACCAACTGCGTTGGCCAACGCTATTTGACGGCGGTCAGCGCTGAGCGGCATGCTCACCAGAGAGCCATCGAGCATGCATGCAGGTCATCGCAGCAGAATGCCCAGTCGTACCGCCACCTATCCCAACCAGCAGCTCTGGCCCATCGGTGTCATCCGGCCGCTCGTGGCGGTGGTCGGCTATAGCGGCAGTGGCAAGACCAGCCTGCTGGAGCGGCTGCTGCAACTATTTACCGCCGAGGGGTTGCGGGTCGGCCTGGTCAAGCACACTCACCAGGGCTTCGATATGGACCGGCCGGGCAAGGACAGCTACCGCCTGCGGGCGGCCGGTGCGCAGCAGGTGATGGTGGCTTCGGCCCAGCGCTGGGCGCTGCTGGTGGATACGCCCGGCCAGCAGGAGCCGGATCTGCCGGCCTTGCTGGCACAGCTCGATCAGGCCAAGCTGGATCTGATCCTGGTCGAGGGTTTCAAGCACGCCCGCCTGCCCAAGCTGGAGGTATACCGCCCGGGCACTGGTCAGCCGCCACTCTACCCAGACGATTCCTGTATTCTTGCTGTGGCGACGGATGCGCCGGCCGCAGTAACCGGCACCACGGTGCTGGATCTGAACCAGCCGGAGCAGATTGCCGATTTCATTCGCACCACGATCCTTGGTGAGGGCCTGAGCGATGCTGCCTCCTGACATGCTGCAGCTGCTCCGTCAGCATTATCTGTTTACCAGTTTCAGCGAAGCCGAGCTGGGCCAGCTGGTCGAGCAGGTTCGGCTGCTGCGGGTCGGCGCCGAGCGGTTGCTGTTCCAGCACGGCGATCCGGCCGAGCGGTTTTTTCTGGTGGTCAGCGGCCAGATCAAACTGTTCCGGACCACGCCGGACGGCCAGGAAAAGGTTATGGAGCTGATGGGGCCGGGGCGCAGCTTTGCCGAAGCCATCATGTTCATGGAGCAGCGCCGGTACCCGGTCAGCGCCCAGGCGCTGCAGGATAGCCAGTTGCTGGCGGTTCCGAACCAGCAGTACCTGGAGCTGCTGCGCGGCAATCCGGAAGCCTGCTTCCGCTTGCTCGGCAATTTGAGCATGCGGCTGCATCAGCGGCTCAACGAGATCGAGGGCCTGACCCTGCGCAACGCCGCCACCCGGGTTGCCCGTTACCTGCTCAAGCGCCTGCCGGCGGGGGCCAGCAATGGCGCAACGCTGCAACTGGACGCGCCTAAACAGATCATTGCTTCGCAGCTCGGGATGAAGCCGGAGACGTTCTCCCGGGTGCTGGGGACGCTGGTCGAGCAGGGAGCGATCACGGTCAAGGGCCGCCAAGTCGTTATCGATAACTTCGCCCTGCTCGCCGAGCAGGAATAATCCCTGCTAGCTCGCCCCCACATTTAGCATCGGAAAATCCCGAGCGCCGCCGGTATCGGCGGTGGGTGGAGCCCGATGCAGGACGATAGACGTAACAACGGGGTCGGCACCGACTGGCATGCCTGGCCGGCCGAAGCTGTCTTGGCCACTTTCGCTAGCGGTAAACACGGGCTCTCGTCGGCGGAAGCGCAGGCGCGGCTGGCGCGGTATGGTCCGAATCGCCTGCCGTCGCCGCCCCGGCGCAGCCCGCTACGGCGGTTCCTGACGCAATTCAACAACCTGCTGCTGTATGTGCTGCTGGTGGCGGCGGCCATTACCGCACTGCTCAGGCAGTTCACCGATGCCGGCGTGATTCTTGCCGTCTGCATCGCCAACGCGATCATAGGCTTCGTCCAGGAAGGCCGGGCCGAGCGCGCCTTGCAGGCGATCCGAGCAATGCTCTCGCCACAAGCGCAGGTGATGCGTGACGGCCGTCGTCTGGATCTGCCCGCCGCTGCGTTGGTGCCGGGCGATCTGGTGCTGCTGAATGCCGGTGACCGGGTGCCGGCCGACCTGCGGCTGGTCTGGGTCAAGAATCTGCAGTCGCAGGAGGCGGCGCTGACCGGCGAGTCGGTGCCGGTCAGCAAGCAGCCGGCGCCGGTGGCCGCCGATGCGGCGCTGGGCGATCGGACCTGCATGGCCTACTCCGGTACGCTGGTCACCGTCGGGCAAGGCCGCGGCGTGGTGGTAGCTACCGGTGCCGGCACCGAGCTTGGCCGCATCAGCGGCATGCTGGCCGCGGTCGAAGCGATGGAGACGCCGCTGTTGCGGCAGATGCGGGTGTTCGCTCGCCGGCTAACCAGCATCATTCTGCTGCTGGCCGTGCTGCTGTTCAGCATTGGCGTTGGGCTGTGGGCCTATCCGCTGACGGACATGTTCATGGCCGTGGTCAGCCTCGCAGTGGCGGCCATTCCGGAAGGTCTGCCGGTGATTCTCACCATCGCCATGGCAATCGGTGTACAACGCATGGCCGGGCGCAACGCTGTCATACGCCGCCTGCCGGCGGTGGAAGCTCTGGGCTCGGTGTCGGTGATCTGCACCGACAAGACCGGCACCTTGACCCGCAACGAGATGACGGTGCGTACCGTGGTGACTGCGGCGCATCAGTACGAAGTCACCGGTGTCGGTCACCAGCCGCACGGCGAGTTCCTGCTGCATGGCGCGGCGGTGTCCGCCGAACATCGGCCATTGCTGCACGAGATGGTGCGGGCTGCGGCACTGTGCAACGACGCTGCGCTGATGCAGAACGCCGTCGGCGAGTGGGAGGTGACTGGCGATCCCATGGAAGGGGCGCTGCTCACCATTGCCCGCAAGATCGGGCTGGAGCCGGCGCAGGAGCGCAGCGCCTACCCGCGCACCGATGTCATTCCCTTCGACGCCCGCTACAAGTTCATGACCACGTTGCACCACGATCAGCGGGGCGCCGGCGTGATCTATTTGAAGGGCGCGCCGGAGCAGGTGCTGGAGCTATGCACCCGGCAGCGCGTCTTCGACGGTTCCGACCAGCCGCTGGAGCTGCGTTACTGGCAGGCACGGATCGAAGGCGTGGCGCAGGCCGGTCAGCGGGTGCTGGCGATCGCTGCCAGGCAGGCGGCTGGGCATCGCGAGCTGCACCTCGACAGCCTCGGCGATGGCCTGATCCTGCTGGGCCTGTTCGGCCTGATCGATCCGCCGCGGGAGGAGGCGATCGCCGCCATCGCCGACTGCCAGTCAGCCGGTATCCGGGTCAAAATGATCACCGGCGATCATGCCGCCACTGCGCTCGCCGTCGCCGGTCAGCTTGGTCTCGCCAACACCGAGCGCGTGCTCACGGGTCCGGAGATCGCTCGGGTCGACAGCGAGGAACTGCGGGCCCTGGTGCTGGCAGTGGACGTTTTCGCCCGCGCCAGCCCGGAGCACAAGCTGCGGCTGGTGGAGGCCCTGCAGGCGCAGGGACATGTGGTCGCCATGACCGGCGA
>DASULL010000528.1:0-2345 GCA_036278215.1 Gammaproteobacteria bacterium
GCATCAGGTGCGGGTTGCCGATCAGCCGGTCGATGCGCTTGATGCGGTGCTTCGGTTTGGCGCCGCTCTTGAGGGCGCGACCAAGCGCACTGATCGAGAGCTGGGGGTGTTGCAGCAGGGCAGCGACGGCCGCAAGCAGCACCTGCCGGCGCCGCGCGTGCATCTGTGGGATGGTCGCCACCAGCCGGCGTGCCAACAGCGTCATGGCCTGCATGGTTCCGTCCTCTTCGATGGGTTTCGAATCTGGACAACAAGGGGCCATGCAGGCCACCTTCAATCCCTAACCCCTTCAATACCTTCTAAACTTCGTGGGGAGACTTCAGGGGCAGCAGGCGAGCGCGAATCCCAAGCTCGCACCGCTTTGTCAAGGCCGGCGCGCCGGCCTTGGCTCAACTTAAGCAGCCGCGAGGCGACACAGGGGTGCCAGATAGCGGCGGGCGACTCTAGATCGGCGTGAAGCCGGAAATGTAGTCGAGGCGGATTTCCAGCGGTGCGCCGGCGCTGTCCTCGGCGAGCAGAAACTCTTCATGAGCCCGTGTCAGCAAGTCGACGGGCAAGATCTGATCCAGCCGGGCTTGGCCATCAGCGGTGTGCCATGCCAGCCGCAGTTGGACCTGATGCATGATGGCAAGCTCCAGCTCCGCGTACATCTGACAGGGAATGGGGCGGTAATCCGTCGTCATAGGCTGGCCGTTATCGCAAGGCAGGAAACGAGTGGTAGGGTCGGCATTGCATGGTGACCGGCAGCGGCGCGATCAAGACTAACCATTCAGGCCGTTTCCGGCACGAATAGTTCCAGCAGCTCGTTCAGGTACAGCCGCCCGGTTGGGGTCGGCTGAACATAACCGTCGCGTACTTCCAGCCAGCCTCGCGCGGTTGCTTGCTGCGCCAGCGGCTGAAAGCGCTCCCAGCTCAGTCCAGTGCGCGCCTCGCATAGCGCGATGCCGAAGCCATCGCGCAGCCGTAATGCGTTCATCATGAATTCGAGGATTAGATCGGCGGGGCCGATGCTGCTCTCCTGATCGACCACGCTGGGGCGGCCGGCGTGCAGCTGGTAATCGCGCGGATGCTTGCGCTTGGCGTAGCGCTGGATCGTGCCGCTGGCGACATCGGTGATTTTGCCGTGGGCGCCGGCGCCGAGTGCCAAGTAATCGCCGAAGGTCCAGTAGTTCAGGTTGTGCCGCGATTCGCGGCCGGGCTGGGCATAGGCCGACACTTCATAGTGACGGTAGCCGGCCTCGGCTAGCCGCGTCTGGCAGGCCTGCTGCATTGCATAGCAGTCGTCGTCATCGGGCAGCGTGGGCGGCTGAGCGTGGAACAGAGTGTTCGGCTCCAGCGTCAGCTGGTAGTGGCTGATATGATTGGGGGCAAGCGCGATCGCCTGTTCCAGATCCGCCAGGGCGCCGTCGAGATCCTGCTGTGGCAGGCCGTACATCAGGTCGAGATTGAAGTTGTCGAAACCAGCCCGACGCGCGGCGTCGACAGCGCGCAATGCTTCATCCCGGCCGTGGATGCGGCCCAGACTCTGCAGCCGGGCGTCATCGAAGCTTTGGATGCCGATCGAGAGCCGATTGATACCAGCGGCGCGAAAACCGGCGAAGCGATCCTGTTCGACGGTGCCGGGGTTGGCTTCCAGCGTGATCTCGGCATCCGGCCGCAGGTTCAGCTGCTTGCGCACGGCGCTCAGCAGACGGTCGATGGCGGGCGGGCTGAATAGGCTGGGCGTGCCGCCGCCAATGAAGATCGACTCGATGCTGCGGCCGCCGGCCCGTTCCGCCTCCTGCTCCAGGTCGCGCAGCAGGGCATCGACATACTCCTGCTCGGGCAGTGCTGCCCGCAGTGAGTGCGAATTGAAGTCGCAATACGGGCACTTGCGCACGCACCAGGGCAGGTGAATGTACAGGCTCAGCGGGGGCGTAGCGGCAAATTGTAGGGCTGACTGGTAGGGCACGCCGGCATGGACCGTGCTGATCAGGTGATGTTCCCGCCGAGCGCGGCAAGCAGTTGCCGCAGCGCTTGACCACGGTGGCTGAGCTGGTTTTTGGTGACCAGATCGAGTTCCGCCGCGGTCTGGCCGGGCCCCGGTAGCCAGAACAGCGGATCGTAGCCGAAGCCGCCCTCGCCGCGCGGCTCGCGCAAAATAAGACCTTCCCAGGCGGCTTGGCAAATGATTGGAGTGGGATCGTCGGCATGGCGCAGGTAGACCATGACGCACTGGTAGCGCGCGGTCCGCTGCGAGTCCGGCACGTCCGCAAGTTCCCGCAGCAGGCGGGCGTTATTGGCGGCGTCGTCGGCGCTGGGGCCGGCATAGCGCGCCGAGTACACGCCGGGGGCGCCGTTGAGGG
>DASULL010000529.1:0-7531 GCA_036278215.1 Gammaproteobacteria bacterium
GATCCGCCCCTCACTGACCTCCCTTAGCTCGCTGCGCAGCAGCAGCGTGGCGATACCGAGAGGGCGGGTGTGGGAACTGTAGCGGTAATGGTTGGAATCGAGTTTTCGATACTCGACCCGAGCCTCACCAAGGGTGAGTCCTGAGTGGGTGACTTCATAGCGGGCGGAAAAAACCTGTGGCAGTGCCTGGTTTGCCTGAGCACTGCCACAGATCAGCAATAAAACCGCAGCGGCCAAGCCGCTAGCAGTCTTCAACCATTGCTTCGGGTTCAAGAACAGGGGGCGACTCCTGTCGAACGCCATCTCTGTAAACTCCATCAACACGCATCTCAACACGCCCTTCGGCGATCCATTTGACCGCTAGCGGGTAAATGCGATGCTCTTGAATTTGTACCCTGGCTGCAAGGGTTTCCGGCGTGTCACCCTTTATAATAGGGACACGTGCCTGCACGATGACAGGGCCTGCATCAAGCTCTGGCGTGACGAAGTGAACACTGCAGCCGTGCTCTTTGACACCGGAAGCGAGCGCACGTTCATGGGTTTGCAGCCCACGGAACGCCGGCAGCAGCGAAGGGTGGATGTTGATCAGCCGGCCTTGATAGTGCTCGACGAACTGCTGGCTGAGGATGCGCATAAAACCAGCCAGAATCACCAGCTTGGGTCGATGAGCATCGATTAGCGCGATCAACTGGCGATCGTAGTCGTCGCGACTGGTGAAGTCGCGGTGGGAGAGGGCGCCCGCTTCGATGCCCGCATTGCGGGCCCGGGTGAGGCCATAAGCGTCGGCCCGGTTGCTGAAGACGGCACGGATATCGATCGGCAGCGCGCCGGCCTTCTGGCCGTCGATAATAGCCTGCAGATTGGAGCCACTGCCGGAGATGAGTACCACCACCGGCATAGGGGGCTGCGCTTGCATCAAGCCTCCTGCAGGGCGACCTTGGATTTACCGGGTTCGGCGGCAACCACTTCGCCCAGGCGCCAGGCCTGTTCGCCGGCACCGTGTAAAATGTCGATAGTGCGTTGAGCATCTTCCGGGGCAACGATAGCCACCATGCCGACACCGCAGTTGAAAGTGCGGTACATCTCAGCGTCAGCTACCTGCCCTTGCTCCTGCAGCCAGCGGAAAATCGGTGGCCAGGTCCAACTGCCGGTGTTGATGCGTACGGCCAGGTTTTCCGGGAGGACGCGCGGCAGGTTTTCCGGCAGTCCGCCGCCAGTGATGTGAGCGAATGCCTTGATCTGGACTTCCTCCAGCAGGCGGAGCATCGGCTTGACGTAGATTCTGGTTGGCGCCAGCAGCAGGTCGCCCAACGGTTGACCATTCAGCGGCATGTCGAGACTGGCACCACTGACCTCCAGCACTTTACGCGCCAGCGAATAGCCGTTGGAATGCAGACCACTGGAGGCGATGCCGATGAGAGTGTCGCCAGCGCGGGTGCGACTGCCGTCGATGATCGCGTCCTTCTCGACGACGCCGACGCAGAAGCCGGCCAGGTCGTAGTGGCCTTCTTCATACATGCCGGGCATCTCGGCCGTCTCACCGCCGAGCAGCGCGCAGCCAGCCTGACGACAACCTTCCGCGATCGAACCGACCACCGTGGCGGCGACCTCGACGTCAAGCTTGCCAGTGGCATAATAATCGAGGAAAAACAGCGGCTCGGCGCCCTGCACCAGCACGTCGTTGACGCACATGGCGACCAGATCGATACCGATGCCGTGGTGACGCCCTGTAGCAATGGCGAGCTTCAACTTGGTGCCGACACCATCGGTGCCGGATACTAGCACCGGCCTGCGATAGCGCTCGACCGGCAGCTCGAACAGGCCACCGAAGCCGCCGAGTCCACCAAGGACGCCGGGGCGTTTGGTGGAAGCGACATCGGCCTTGATACGCTGGACCAGCGCATCGCCCGCATCGATGTCGACGCCAGCGTCCCGATAGGTCAGGCCTGGCGGTAAATTGGAATGCTCGGTCACGGCGTGCTCCTAAACGGAAAGGCGGTTATGGTAACGGCGGGGCCGATGGAAATAAACGTCATGCTATTTTAGAGCTCTTGGCCGTTCTGTCCTATACAACACAATTTCTAACTTCGGGCCTGTCATGAAACACTGCCATACCCTGCGTGCGCTATTCAGTATGTGCCTGTTGCTGTTTGTCCTTCGTCCGGCAACTGCCGCAGAAGCGGCGCTGTCGGTGCGAATCGCCGTCGACAGCCAGCAGGCCGAGGTGCGTGAGCAGGTAACCCGGCAGGCGCTGTCGCAGATTCTGCTGCGGATGACGGGCCGCGACGGCCTTGCTGAATCGGGGGCGGCTGCCCCGCTGCTGGAGCGCCCTGGCCGCTTTCTGCAGCGCTATCAGTATGAGTCGCAGCCCGGCCAGCAGTTGGTCTTGCTGCTGCAGTTCGACGGCACGGCAATCCGGCGCGCGCTGGCAGATCGCGGAGTGCCGACCTGGAGCACGGATCGGCCACCGGTGCTGGTGTGGCTCGCCGTGGAGCAGGGCGGCAGGCGTTTGCTGGTCGGCGGCGAAGAAGGAGGCGAGATTCGGGCGCAGTTGCAGGCGGCCGCCGCTCGGCGAGGGGTGTTGTTGCTGTTCCCGCTGATGGATAGCGAAGATCGGCAAAAGGTTAGTGGCGCCGATGTTTTCGGCGGTTTCAGCGAGCGTGTACAGCAGGCCAGTGAGCGCTATGGCACGCCGATCATGGTAATGGGGCGGATGTATCGTGAGGGCGGGGGGTGGGCCGCCCGTTGGACCCTCAGCGAGCGGGGCAGCGCAAGCTGGAATACGGCTGGTGCGACGCCAGGCGAGGTGCTGGATTCGGCAGCAGTGGAGCTGGCCACGCGGCTCCAGCCGCGGTACGCAGTATTGCCAACTGCTGGCAGCAGGGAGCAGCAACTGGTAATCCAGGTTACCGGAGTTGGTACCCTGCGGGATTATGACCGCTTGGAGCGCCGGCTGCGCACTGTCGGCGGCGTGATCGATGTGCGGCCCCTGGCGCTGGAGCCGGATACAGTGCTGTTGCAGCTGGCTTTGGAGATGGCCCCTGAGCGCGTCTGGAATGCCCTGAAGCAGGATCGGGCGTTGGTGTTGGTCAGCGCGCTGCGGAACGGCTCCGATTCCGGGCAGGATTTGCAGACGCCTGTATTCCGCCTGACACCGTGACGCGACGCGACATACCCAATCTGATTAGCGGTTTCCGTCTGCTGCTGGTGCCGCCGGTGATCGTGCTCATCCTGGCCGATCACCATCTGCCGGCTCTGGTGCTGTTCTTTATCGCTGGCCTGTCCGACGCGGTCGATGGGTTTCTCGCCAAACGCTTCGACTGGACCAGTGAACTTGGCGGTTTCCTGGATCCGCTGGCCGACAAACTGCTGATGGTAGGCGCTGCGCTGGCGCTGACGGCGAAGGGACAGCTGCCGATCTGGCTGGCGATAGTGATCGTGCTGCGCGACGTTGTCATTATTGGCGGCGCCCTCTGCTACGGGCTGCTCATCGGCCGCTTTAAGGCGGAGCCGACGCTGATCAGCAAGCTCAACACCGCCACGCTAATTCTGCTGGTGCTCGCGGTAATCGCAGTACATGCCTTTAGCTGGGACATTGAGCTGCAGCCGTTGTTTCTGCTTAGTGCGTTTACCGCTTTGGTGAGTGGTGGGAATTACGTCATAACGTGGGGGCGGCGCGCCCGTGACGAGTTGCGGCGTTCGCGGCAGTAGCTACACAACCTGTTCTGGACAGAAGCTCATGCCCCGGCGTAAGGCACTGAAAGTTGACAGTCTCGTCGGCGCGGGTTGGAATTCAGCACACGACAGATCAGCGCGGACATTTACATGCTGCCTCAGCTAGCCCTGGATATGCGGTTGGAGCCGGGCACCAATTTCTCCAGCTATTTCGTTGGCGCCAACGGCGAGGCGGTGGATGCCGTCCGAGCGTTGGCGGAAGGCCATGGCGATGGGGTTCTGTTCCTCTATGGCAACCGTGGACTAGGTAAATCCCATCTGCTGCAAGCTGCTTGCCGCTTGGTTGCGGATCGCGGCGAGCCGGTTGCTTATCTGCCGCTGGCGGAGGCGGTACGCTGGCCGCCGGCGGTGGTCGATGGCCTGGAGGCCATGGCGCTCGTTGCGCTCGACGATGTGGATGCGGTGGTCGACTCTCCCGAATGGCAGGAGGCGTTGTTTCATCTGTTCAATCGCCTGCGCGCGGCTGGGCATCGCCTGCTGGCGGCCGCGCCACATCGGCCGGGAGACCTCGGGCTGGCTTTGAACGACTTGGTATCGCGCCTGCAGTGGGGGCTGGTCCTGCGGCTGCAGGACCATGATGACAGGCAGAAGGCAGCCGGCTTGCACTTCCACGCCCAGTTGCGCGGCTTGGAGTTGCCCGAAGAAACGGCGCGTTACTTGCTGCTGCACTGCCCGCGCGAATTGCCATCGCTGTTTCGCTTACTCGACCGCCTCGATCAGGCTTCGCTGGCGGCGCAGCGCCGCCTGACCGTGCCCTTCGTGCGGCAGATCTTGCAGCAAGAGAGCTAGCTGATTTTACCGAGGCGCCGGCTCTGCTCGTTGCAAGGCGGGGCTGGCGGCCTAGCTGCCCGGTTTGTCCGCTGTCGTATCCGGGTTGCTCAGGCGGACGTAGCGGATCGCCAAGCCGAAATAAGCGAGCGCCAGCACGATCTCTAGGCCACCCAGCCAAGCGGCCCTGCCGCCGCCGGCGGCCGCTACCACCCCATGCAGGAAGTACAGCAGAATCAGCATGCTGGTCCAGGCCATGGTATAGCGGCGGCCGTACAGGATGCCGCGCAGCGGTATCAGCAGGGGCCCCAGCAGGATCAGCAGCGCGGGCGAAGTGGCGCCAGCGGGTAGCGGTGCCAGCCAGATCAGCCAAAGCAGCAGCAGGGCGATCAGGCCCAGATAAACCGTAATCGCCAGTCTGTGCACGGTGCCTGCACTAGCGCTGGTCATAAGCGGGCACCTTTTAGTTGGTGCGCTATGGTCGCGACTCGCCGGCCCAGCGCGATGCAGAGCGTGCGCTCATCGTCGCTGAGCGCCCGGTCATTGTTAGGGCCTGCCCAATGGGTGGCCCCATAGGGCGAGCCGCCAGTGGCGGTGGTATTCAAGGCCGGTTCGGTATAGGGAAGGCCGGTCAGCAGCATGCCGTGGTGCAGCAGCGGCAGCATCATGGTTAGCAGGGTGGTTTCCTGGCCACCGTGCAGGGTGCCGGTTGAGGTGAAGACGCCCGCCGGTTTGCCGGCAAGGGTACCGGTTAGCCACAGCGGCGAGGTGCCGTCGAGAAAGTAGCGCAGTGGCGCGGCCATGTTGCCGAAGCGGGTTGGGCTGCCTAATACCAGCCCGTCGCATTGCTCCAGATCGTCCAGCTCGGCGTAGGGCGGGCCACTTGGCGGGACGGCCGGGGCGGTCGCTTCCGATACTGCCGATACCGCCGGCACAGTGCGCACGCGCGCCCGGGCGCCCGGCACTTCTTCGATGCCGCGGGCGATGAGATCAGCCATGCGTGCCGTGGCGCCGAAGCGGCTGTAGTACAACACAAGGATTTCAACCACGAGGCAGGATCTCCAACACTTGCTCCGGTGGCCGGCCGATGGCCGCAGCCTGCGAGGTAACGACTACCGGGCGCTGCAGCAGTTGTGGTTGATCGTGCAGCGCCTGGATCAGTTCCTGACGCGTGCGCTCGGGCTGATCCAGTCCTAAAGTCTTGTACTCAGGCTCGTTGGTGCGCATCAATTGCCGTGGGTCGAGGCTGAGTTTTTCCAGCATGTCCTCCAGTTCTGGAATGCTGGGCGGAGTCTTCAGGTACTCGACGATGACCGGTTCGATGCCGCGCTGACGCAGCAATTCGAGTGTCTGCCGCGATTTAGAGCAGCGTGGATTGTGGTAGATGCGTACGTCCATGCTTGGCGGTCCTCGGTGTACGGACTATTCTTCGAATGAATAAAAACAACAAGCTGAGCCAGCCGGCGGCGATTCGCCCTTCCCAGCAATGGCGGCAGAGGAATCTTACAAGGCTCGCCCGTATTTCTCACATCCAGCGGTTGCTGGGTCCGGCTGCGCGTCGCCTTGGCTGGGCAAGCGGGGAACTGAAGAGAGGAGTTAAGGCGGGGATGGGCGGAGGCCAGATAACGAGTCGCGCCATGAATAACTGCTCTAGTCGCCATTATCGGGCGGCCCACAGCGCCGCCTTGTCTGCAAAGAAGCCCGCGATTCTGGTGCGCCAAGTTGCCCCCTCGGCTCAGGCGACGCAGTGAAGCGTATGGAAATACCCGCCATGCCGGAGGCGTTGCTGCGCCGGTTTCGGACCCTGCGGGAGTTTTTACTCTACGTCGCCGAGCGCTTTATTCGTGACAGCGGCTTGCGCCACGCCTCGACGCTTGCCTATACCACGCTGCTTTCCATCGTCCCTCTGGTGACCGTGGCGTTTTCGGTGTTGGCGGCATTTCCGGTGTTTGAGCCAATTACCGATCGCGTCCGCCTGCTGATCTTTACCAATCTGGTACCTGCCTCGGGCGAACTGGTGGAAAGTTATATCGAGCGGTTTTCCAGCAAAGCGGCGGGACTGACCGGTGCCGGCATCATCGGTCTGACGGTGACGTCGTTGTTGATGATGTCGGCGGTGGACAAAGCGCTCAATGAGATCTGGCACGTGCAGCAGCGGCGCCGGCTGGTGCACGGCTTCATGATCTACTGGACGCTGCTCACCCTGGGCCCGCTACTGATCGGCGCGAGCCTGGTCATGACCTCGTACGTGGAGTCGCTGCAGGCGTTCAGCGCCATCGAGAAAACGTTGCCGCGGCAAATGCTGTTCAACACTATGTCGCTGATGGCCGAATTTCTAGCGTTCTTTTTCATGTATTCGGCTGTTCCAAACCGCCGCGTGATGGTGCGGCATGCAGCTTGGGGAGCTTTACTGGCGGCAGCCTTGTTCGAAGCCGCGAAGCGGGCATTTGCCTGGTACGTCACCTCATTTCCGGTCTATGAAATCATCTACGGCGCCTTGGCGGCTTTGCCGTTGTTTCTGGTCTGGCTTTACTTATCGTGGAGCATCGTTCTGCTCGGCGCCGTGTTCACCCGGGCGCTCAGTACCTTCCGTATCGGCCGTACCGGCGCGTTGTCCGATCCGCGGCTGCGGCTGATTCTGGCGGTGCGACTGGTCGGCCACCTCTGGACCGCGCAGCGCTATGGCCGCACCGTCAGCCGCAGGGGGCTGATGCGGCGCGAGCCTCAGGCCGGCGATGAGGCGATGTTTGAATGCCTGAACGCTCTGGAGCGTGGTCATGTGGCGGTGCGCACCGGGAAGGGTAATTGGGCTCTGGCGCGGGATTTGACTGACTATACTTTGCTGGATCTCTATCGCAGCCAGCCGTTCGTCCTGCCGGAAACGGTGCCGGCGTCCGGGGCAGGTAGCGATGACTGGGATCGTCGCTTGGCTGCGGCGCTGGAGGAGGCAGCGAATGGGATGCGGCAGTCGTTGGCGCTGCCGCTGGAGAAGTTGTTTCGAGATGCTAGTCTCCATACGACGACGCAG
>DASULL010000530.1:0-5974 GCA_036278215.1 Gammaproteobacteria bacterium
GCGTGCTCGCCGAAGTAGTGGTTTCGACCCTGCTCGCCCCGATCCGCATGCTGTTTCACAGCAAGTTCGTGTTCATCACGTTGCTGGGCGGGCAAATCGGCTGGGGCTCGCAGAACCGCTCGGATGAGGCCACCACCTGGACCGATGCCTGGCGCTTCCACGGCGGCGGTAGTCTGCTGGCACTGGCCTGGGGCGGAGTGGTGTATGCGGTCAATCCGAGTTTTTTCTGGTGGCTCAGCCCGATTCTGACGGCGCTGGTGCTGGCGGTACCGGTATCGGTGCTCACCAGCCAGCTCTGGCTGGGCCGCGCTGCGCGGCGGCTGGGATTGTTTCTGACACCAGAAGAAATCGATCCGCCCGCCGAACTGCGTGCCCTGCGGACCTATCTGGAAGAGAGCGCGGCCAACGATGACTCACCCTTGGCGAGCCAGCCGGGTTTTGTCCGGGCCGTGGTGGACCCGCGCATCCATCGGCTGCACCTGAGCCAGATCGGCGGCCCGCGCCGGCTGAAGGACGAAGTACGCCTACGCCGCCAGGAACTGCTCGACCAAGCACTGCAGGAGGGTCCGCAAGCTCTCTCCGATCGGGACAAGCGGGAACTGCTGGGCGATCCGGCTAGCCTGTACGCCCTGCACCTGGCCGTCTGGCAGTTGCCTGAAGGTAAGGCCGCGCAACGCTGGGGCCTGCCGCAGCTATCCTCGACGGCGTGATGGCAAGATGTGTCGGCAGGCAGCGGGAGGAACCGGCCGCAGCGATGCAAGCCGTACAGAACCGGAGATTTTCTTAATAGAGCTTGATTTTCTTCGTTTATTTCTCACCCCTTGCCCGTCTCGCCACAACGGATTTTCGAAAATCCGGGGCAACAAAAATGGCGTTGATACTAAGTATCAACGCCTTAATTTAGCCGGAAAGCTAGTTGGTTTTGCGCTTAAGCGGCTTGCCGCCCCTTCCGGCCGACTGCGGGAACTTTATCTTTTTCAGCTTCAACAACCTCGGAACTGGATCACGATTTCATTATTTGGCACTAACTGCTTCCTGCAATCGCCGCACAACCGCGACATGCTGTTGAGCTATCGCGTAGCGTTGCGCAGCGGCAAGGTTCTGCAGCGTCATCGCAGCCTGCTGGAGCTCCCGCAGCTCCGCTGGGGTAAGTTCGCGCAGGCACAGCCGGACCGATTCGAAATCCCGCTGCAGACAAGCCTGCAGTACTGTTGCGGCAACCTGATTCATTCATCCTCCTGATGATTTTCTGCTGTCCCTAGCGGATGAGGATGTCGCTATGAAAATCTGCTGTACGCCTTACCGGCCACTATCATGGTCCTAAGCTAGTTTAGCCGGGGAGCGCCCTGGAGACGTGGAGCAAGGGGTCTGTTTTCAGCCGGCCCCTCCCAGGCTCTTCCCGAGGTCATAGCGCCAGTACATCCCCGCTCGCCAAGCATCGGTGTCTTCACCCTCGGACGGCTCGCGTAACGTGCGGTCGAGATCGACACCAAAGCTGTGCCGACCCCGCCGGATCTCATATTTGAGCGATACCCGCGCCTGTTCCACATCGTCGGCGGGATCGGTGGCGTTGAGCTCAGACTGACCGACCTCCAGCAGCAGCCGCTGCCGCTCGTTCGACGCGGAGATGGCGAGGGTGGGGCCCATGGTGATCTCGCTGTCTTGGGTCTGGATTTCGGTGATGCTGACTCCTGGCGTGACGGTAAGGTCCAGGCCGCGCACCTTGAGCTTGGCGGTATGGCCGACGGCGAACTGACGGGTAACCCGCTCGACGCCAGGGTGGTTGAGATCATCGACAGTAGCCATCGAGCCGCTCAAACGGCTCTGATGGCGCGGGCTGTGATTGACGGTAATGCTGCCCTGCACGCTTTTCGCCAGCATATCGACATGGTTGCTCTCGCTTTCCCGGGTCTGCAGGCTGAGATCGAGCTGGCCGACAAGCTTCTGCGGCTGACCCGGCAACAGCGGCCCTATCACGCTCAAACCGGCACTATCGGTAACAACGGGATCGGCCGTGGAAATGCCGGTGCGGCTGCGCTGCAGCCGGCCGCGCACCTGCGCATCCTGGCGAAAACGCCAGCCACCTTCCGCCAGGATGGCTTCGCTGTCGGCGGGCGCTGCGCTGCCGTGGGGGTGGAAACCGCTGCTGTAGCGATCGTAGCGGAGCCGGTAATCGAGCGGCCGCGACTGGCCGCTCTTGCCATCGAGCTGAAGGTAATAACCAAGGCCGCTGTCGCTGCGTCCATCCGACGCGTCGCCGTGGAAGTAGGCCAGCTCGCCACGCAGATTCAGCCGCTGACCGGCGACATCGAACCCCCGCTGAGCCGTCAGGCTCGCCGTCCATTGATCCGCGTCAGCCAAGCTGCCACTGCCTTCGCGACTGTTATGCACCACATTGAGGCTATAGCTGCCGAGCCGCTGGTCCTGCAGGCCGAGGCTGAAACCGTGATAAAGATCCGCTGTCGGGTCGAAGTCCCGCCATTGCTGGCCGTCGCTGCCCACCACCGCGCTGGCCCAGTAGCTTCGGCCGTCGATACCGCTGTCAGGACGCAACGTCAGCCGAGCGGCCTTGAGCGTACGGCTCAGGGTCAGCTCGGAGAACTGCACGTTCTGATCGCCCAGGTCGACCCGGAACGGCACAGCGGCAGTGGCGTTGTCGTAGGAAACGCGCATCACCTCCGGTACCAAGCCGGAGTGGACGCTGCGATACGGCGAATCGGTCAGGGTGCCGGCGAAATCGAAGCGCCAGGTCTGCCCCGGCGTGCTGCTGCCGAACAAGCTCAGGTCGATGTCGTTGTAGACGAAGGTGCCTTCCCGCGCATACGGGCTGTAGCGCTTGTCGCCATCGACGTGGTAACTCTCGATCCGCAAGGTATTGGAACCGGTAAGCTCCCACGCCGCCGCGCTGGGCAGGGCCAGCCCGGCACCGTGCAACAGCAGCAGTGCGCGGGCGATACGCAACTGCATCAGCGCGGCGCCTCCCGGCTGATGCGCAGAATGTACTCGGCGGTACCCTCGCGCCGCTGCAGGCCCTGGCCTGGCTGCTCCCACTCCGCCTGGGCCCGCACCGTCACCGACACCAGGCTCACCAGCGCGTTGCCGCGGCGCTCCTGTTGCAGGGTCTGGACACCGCCGATGGCAAGGATGCGCAGCCGCGCCGACGGCGGCACGTCAAAGTTCAGGGTCGCCAGCAGCTGGTCCCGGCCGACAAAATCGGTAGCCAGCCAATGGCCCAGTTCAGGCGTATTCCAGGCGGCCAGCACCCGCTCGACGGCCTGTCGCGCCACCGTCGGGTCGACCGGCACCTGCGCTTGCACGACGCCCGCCCACAGCAGGGCTGCCGCGGCTAGCGCGGCGATTCGGCGAGGCATGTTTAACGGCCCTGGGCGGTGTCGCCGAGCGGCCGCTCGCGATCGAAGAAATCGACGCCGCGGATCGGCTCAACCCGCACCAGGGCGGCATCGATCTGGCCGCAACCGGGCAGGGCGAGAATGGCGTCTTCCAACGCGGCAGTCGCCGCAAGGCGGCCAGCGGCCGCGGCATCTTGGTGGTAGCGCTTGTTAAGCGCGATCAGCTGCTCGCAATCAGCTGCCGCAACGGCGGCAGCGACGGGCTCGGGCAGGGCAGGCTGTGTATTGGTAGGATTATTATCGGCCGCCAGGGCTGCCAGAGGCAGGATGGCGAGCAGCCGGATGAATCTTTTGCTAAAAGCTTTCACCGGCTCTGTCTCCAGACTTGACACGCGGCCATAAGGGCCGCGCGTTGTCGAAAGGCAGTCTAGGTAGCCGGTGCGGCGGGAAGCGTCAGCTCGGTCACAGTTTGGCCAGAGCGGGTGTGACAGGCCTCACAGGGCGAGCCTTGAAACGGGCCGGGGCTCGTCGGCGACGCTCTGAAAGATCTCTTCTTCTTGCGCGAAGTGCAGCCGCAGAATGGCGGCGAGGCTGTACAACAAACGCCGCAGCTCGGCCACTTCCACCTCGGGCAACGGCCCCTCCGGCAGATCGGCAATCAGCCGGTCGTACAACCGGGCCAGATGAAATATCTCGCGGTGGGTGCGGCTCATGGCACCCATCGGGTCGGTGCCATGCAGCAGGCTGGCCAGCATCGGATACAGGGTTTTCTCGTCTTCCCGCTCGTGCGGCAGCAATTCTTCCCGCAACAGCACGTCCAGAGCGATCAGATCGTCACGGGCCGCATCGGGGTCAGGCCCGGCGAGCGCGGCGGCGGTGGCGTCGATGCGGTCGAGCAGCGGCATCAGCAGTTCGTGCTCCTGGCGCAGATGCTCGACCACCTCCGGCGGCAGGCCCTGTCCACGCCGGCCGTCTCGCCCTGGTCCCAGCGCACGCAGAGCGTTGAGGATGGCGACCACGTCGATGCCCTCCTGCAGCAGCGCGCCGGCCACCGGCGTCAACAGGCCTACTGCCGCCAGCAGCATGCCGCCGAAAGCCAGGGTCATGCCGACCAGTACGCTCTGCAGCGCGATCTGCCGGCCACGGCGCGAGATGAGCAGCGCCTCCGGCAAGCGATCGAGACGATCGACCAGCAGCACGACGTCAGCCGCCTCCGACGAAGCCGCCGCTCCGCGTGCGCCCATGGCCACGCCGACATGCGCGGCCGCCAGCGCCGGCGCATCGTTGATACCATCACCGACCATGATGGTGATGGCCTGATCGTGCTCGGCACGCACCGCCGCCACCTTCTCGGCCGGGGCGCGCTCGGCCAGCACCATGTCGATCCCCAGTGCGCTGGCAATAGTCTCGGCGACGTCCTGGCGGTCGCCGCTGACCATGACCGTGCGGCGGATCCCGGCGCGGTGCAGACTACGCAGCGTGCGCGGCGTCTCCAGCCGGATCTGGTCGGCAAGCAACAGAGCGCCGGCCGGCTCGCCGTCGATCGCCACAAAAGCGCCGGAATAGCCTTGATACGACATCCGCCGCAGCACCTGCCGCAGCCAAGGGCCATCAAGGTCAAGGTAACCCGCTTGGCCGACCGCCACCCGCCGGCCGTCGACCACACCGGTCACTCCGAACCCGGGGCGCTCGCTGACGTCGCCCGGCATGTCGAGCTTCAGCCCGCGGCGCTTGGCCTCGGCAACGATGGCCTGGGCGGTGACATGCTGCGATACCTGATCGACCGACGCCGCCAGCCGCAGCACCTCGACCGGGTCGTGCTGCCCAACCGGCTCTATCGCCACCAGCCGCGCCTGGCCGGTGGTCAGCGTGCCGGTCTTGTCGAACATCAGCACCTGAGCCCGCGCCAGCATCTCCAGCGCACCGCCATTCTTGATCAGGATGCCGCGCTTAGCAGCCTGGGAAATGGCCGAGACGATGGCGATCGGCGCCGCCAGAATCAGCGGGCACGGCGTTGCTATCACCAATACCGCCAGGGCACGCACCGGGTCGCCCGACCACCACCAGGCCAATCCGGCAATCGCCAGGGTCAGTGGCACGAACAGCAGGGCGTAACGATCCGCCAGCCGGGTAAAGGGGGCTTTCGCCTCCTGCGCCTGTTCCACCAGACGGACGACCCCGGCATAGGTGCTGCCGGCGGCGTCCGCCAGCGCCCGCAACTCCAGCGGCTCGCCGGCATTGACCACGCCGCTGGCGAGCCGCTCGCCGCGGTAGCGGGTTACCGGCATGGCCTCGCCGGTCAAAGCCGACTCGTCCAGCAGCGCGGTCTCCGACAACAGCAGCCCATCCACCGGCAAAACCTCGCCCGGCCTGATCAGCAACCGGTCTTCCGGCACGACTTCCTCGACCGCGATCTCGACCAGCTCGCCATTATGGTAGCGGTGGGTAACCTGCGGCGTTCGCCCGAGCAACGCCGACAGCTCGCGGCGGGCCCGGCCGGCAGCGTATTCTTCCAGAGCCCGGCCGCTGGCCAGCATTAACGCGATCACCGCGCCAGCAAGATACTCATGCAGCAGCAGCGAACCGCCGATCGCCAGCAGAGCCAGCAGATCGATACCGGCCTC
>DASULL010000531.1:0-3151 GCA_036278215.1 Gammaproteobacteria bacterium
CGGCCTGTCCGCCCGCGGCCAGCTTTATCTACTGGCAGGATTGATGCTGCTGTCGCTGACGCTGGCGCCGATCGCAATTGCCGCGGCTCTGCGGATCAGCAGCGACTGACTGGGGAATGCGCTGCAGAGCGCAAGAGCCCGCCGGGTAAAAACTCGGCGTCAAAATGCAAACCGCCCCAAAAAGCCCAGGCCGGGACTCTATTGGGGCGGTTTGGTTAGCTTCGTGCCTTCGCCGGGGTTGCTCTCCCGGCTGGTTGATTACACCGGGCCCTTCAGCCCCAGCACATCCTGCATGTCGTACAAGCCGGGCTGCTGATTCAGCAGCCAATGGGCCGCACGCACGGCACCGGTGGCGAAGTTCATCCGGTTGGACGCCTTGTGGGTGATCTCCAGGCGTTCGCCGACGCCGGCGAACAGCACAGTGTGATCACCAACGATGTCGCCGGCGCGGATGGTAGAGAAACCGATCGTTTTACGATCGCGCTCGCCAGTGTGGCCCTGGCGGCCATAGATGGCGCACTCGTCCAACTCGCGGCCGAGCTCGCGGGCTACCACCTTGCCCAGGGCAAGAGCGGTGCCGGATGGCGCGTCGACTTTGTGCCGGTGATGCGCCTCGATAATTTCCACATCGACCGTGTCGCCCAGCACGCGAGCAGCCAGTTCGACCAGCTTGAGCGACAGGGTGACGCCAATGCTGAAATTCGGCGCTGCGGCAACCGCGATATCGCGCCCGGCCTGCTCCAGCGCCAGCTGCTGATCATGCGACAAGCCGGTCGTGCCGATCACCATCCGAGTACCAACGTGCCGGCAGATGCCGATGTGTTCTAAGGTCGCCATCGGCGTGGTGAAATCGATTACCACATCGACGCCGTCACTGAGGACCGACCCCAGGCTGCTCTTCAGCGGTACCCCCAGCGGTCGCTGGCCGACCAGCGTGCCGGCGTCGGTTCCCAGCAGGGCATGCCCGGAACGCTCGACCGCACCGGCCAGCGTTGCATTCGGATCCTGCAGCACGGCCTCGATCAGAGTACGGCCCATGCGACCGGCGGCGCCGGTAATAGCGATTCGGGTCATGCTTCTACCTTCGTCTTTATCGGTTCTTAGAATTTCAGATCTTCAAAAAACTTCTTCACGCCGTGGAGCCAGGAGCTGCTCTGCGGATTGTGTTTCTCTCCGCCGGCTTTCAGCGTCTCGGCAAACTGCTGCAACAGTTCCTTCTGTTCGCGGGTCAGGTTGACCGGCGTTTCCAGCTGCACTCGGCACAGCAGATCGCCGGGAGCGCCGCCACGAACCGGAGTCACACCTTTGCCGCGCAGGCGGAAGGCTTTGCCGCTCTGAGTGCCGGCCGGTACCTGAATGGTAGCCCGACCATCGAGCGTTGGCACTTCCAACTCCCCGCCGAGAGTCGCCAGCACGATACTGATGGGCACTTCGCAGCGCAGATCGGCACCCTCGCGGGTAAAGATCGGATGCGCCTTCACCATTATCTGTACGTACAGATCGCCAGGCGGGCCGCCGTTTTCGCCGGGCTCGCCCTCGCCCGTCAGCCGGATCCGATCGCCGGTATCGACCCCGGCCGGCACCTTCACCGCCAGGGTCTTGCGCACTTCCGTGCGGCCGCGACCGTGGCACTTCTGACATGGATCGGTAACGATGGAGCCGGTACCGCGGCAGCGCGGGCAGGTTTGCTGGATGGCCAGGAACCCCTGCTGAATGCGCACGTCGCCGTGGCCATGGCAGGTCGGGCAGACATCGGGCCGGCCGCCGCCGCGAACACCGGTACCGGTACAGGCGTCGCATACTTCCAGCGTCGGAATCTCGATCTTGACCTCGGTGCCACGCACCGCTTCTTCGAGGCTCAGCTCCAGGTTGTAGCGCAAGTCGGCGCCACGGAACATGCTGGCGCCCCGGCGCGCCCCGCCGGAGAAAATATCGCCGAATACATCCGAGAAGATGTCCGCGAACCCACCGGCACCGCCCCGGCCGCCCATCCCGGCCGAGCCGTCTACTCCGGCATGGCCGAATTGGTCGTAGGCAGCCCGCTTACGCGCGTCGCTGAGGATCTCGTAGGCTTCCTTCACTTCTTTGAAGGTGTCCTCGGCGGCCACGTCGCCGGAATTCCGGTCGGGATGGTATTTCATCGCCAGCCGGCGGTACGCCTGCTTCAGTTCCGCATCGGAGGCGTTGCGGGCAACTCCCAGGACTTCGTAATAATCTCGCTTCGCCATCTTCTGTCGTTGCTCGTAGTCTGCTTGCGTCGCGCATTATAGAGGCTGCGACGCGGGAACCTATTCCAACAGGTTCTCTATGTGGCGGGAAGCTGTTGGAATAGGCTCGAGTCCCAAACGCGAAGGCGCAGGTAATCCCGCGCCTTCGTTGTTCCGGTATCAGTCAGCGATTAGCTCTTGCGGCTGTCGTCCTTGACCTCCTCGAACTCCGCGTCGACGACGTCATCGGCGGCCTGGCCAGCAGTCTCCTGCGCCTGACCGGCGCCGCTTTCCTGCTGAGTCTGGGCGTAGAGCCGCTCAGCCAGCTTGCCGGAGCGCTCGGTGAGAACCTGCGTCTTCTGCTCGATCGCCTGTTTGTCGTCGCCCTGCAGCGCCTGCTCCAGATCCTTGATCGCCGCTTCCAGCTCCTGCTTCTCGCCTTCCGCCAGCTTATCGCCCAGCTCGGCCATCGACTTGCGGCTGGCATGGATAAGGTTGTCGGCCTGGTTGCGCGCCTCGACCAGCTCGCGCGCCCGGCGATCCTCTTCCTTGTGCGCCTCGGCATCGCGGATCATGCGCTCGATCTCTTCCTCATTCAGCCCCGAAGAGGCCTGAATGACGATCGACTGCTGCTTGCCGGTCGCCTTATCGCGTGCCGATACGTTCAGGATGCCGTTGGCGTCGATGTCGAAGGTGACCTCGATCTGCGGCACCCCGCGCGGTGCGGGCGGGATGTCGGCCAGGTCGAAGCGGCCCAGCGACTTGTTGTCGCGCGCCATTTCGCGCTCGCCCTGCAGCACATGCACGGTAACCGCGCCCTGGTTGTCGTCCGCGGTGGAAAATACCTGCGACGCCTTGGTCGGGATCGTGGTGTTCTTCTCGATGATCTTGGTCATCACGCCGCCCAGCGTTTCGATACCCAGCGACAGCGGGGTAACGTCGAG
>DASULL010000532.1:0-6164 GCA_036278215.1 Gammaproteobacteria bacterium
AATGCGCTCGGATCCGCCTGGTATCAGAAGGCGTTGAGGTGTTTCGCACTTCCTAGGGCGGCCGAGCAAGCGTCGGCCGCCGACGAGCTGAAAAGCCAGGAGGGGATTGTTCAGGGCTTTGTTAGAACCCTGAGACCCGCAGATAGGCGGCAACCAGTTCATCGCCCCAGAGCAGTGCCAGCCAGCCGGCAGCGGCAAGATAGGGGCCAAACGGAATCGGGATGTTGCGGTCGCGGCCCAGCGCCAGGATCATGGCGATACCCACCACAGCGCCGACCAGCGACGACAGCAGGATGACCACCGGCAGGGCCTGCCAGCCCAGCCAAGCGCCGAGTGCAGCCAGCAGCTTGAAGTCGCCGTAGCCCATGCCTTCCTTGCCGGTCAGCAGGCGGAAGGCATGGTAGACGCTCCACAGGCTCAGATAGCCGGCGGTGGCGCCAATGATGCTGGCCTGCGGGTTGGTGAACAGGCCCGTCAGGCTCAGCAGCAAGCCCAGCCAGAGCAGCGGCAGGGTGATGTTGTCGGGCAGAATCTGGTGATCCAGATCGATCACGCTGAGTGCGATCAGCACCCAGGTCAATACCAATGCCGCCAAGGCCTCGCCGCCGAAGCCGAAATGCCAGGCGACGTAGGCTGACAGACAGGCGGTAAGGAATTCGATGATCGGGTAGCGCACCGAGATGCGGCTACCGCAGCCACGGCAGCGGCCATGTAGCAGCAGATAGCTGAGCACCGGGATATTCTCCCAGGCGCGGATCTGGTGGCCGCAATCCGGGCAGCGCGATGGTGGCCACCACAAGTTGAAGCGCTCGGCCGGCACGGTCCCCGCAGTTACATCGCCAAGCAGTTCCCGGCATTGCGCCTGCCATTCCGACTCGAGCATGCGGGGCAGGCGCAAGATCACCACGTTGAGGAAGCTGCCAACCAGCAGCCCGAGCAGGAAAACGGCGGCCACGTAGGCCGCCAGCGTTTGTTCAAGATAGCTGAATAGCGTCATGGAGCAGTTAAACCACCGAGCCGAGCTTGAAGATCGGCAGGTACATGGCGATGACCAGGCCGCCGACCAGGATGCCCAGTACCGCCATGATCAACGGTTCCAGCAGGCTGCTGAGCGAGTCGACGGCATTGTCGACCTCCTCTTCGTAGAAGTCAGCGACCTTGCTGAGCATGGTGTCGAGCGAGCCGGCTTCCTCGCCGATCGCTACCATCTGCACCATCATGTTCGGGAACAGGTTAACGTTGCGCATGGAAAGCTGCAGCTGTACGCCGGACGACACCTGCTCACGCATCTCGAGCACGGCGTTGGTGTAGACGATGTTGCCGGTTGCGCCGGCGACCGACTCCAGCGCCTCCATCAGCGGCACACCGGCTGCAAACATGGTCGCTAGGGTACGGGCAAAGCGGGCGTAGGCGGCTTTGTTGAGGATGTCGCCGATAATCGGCAGCCGCAGCGCCAGCCGGTCCAGCGCCTCCTGGAACTTGCGGGAGCGCTTCTTCGCTTGGAGGAAGGCGACGGCTGTGCCGATCAAGCCCAGCAGTACAAGCCAGCCGTGCTTTTGGACGGCTTGCGACAAGTTAACCACGAACAGAGTGAATGCCGGTAAATCGGCGCCGAAGCCCTTGAACAGCGATTCGAACTGCGGCACCACGAAGATCAGCAAAATGGCTGTGACGATGAAGGCAACCACCATTACTGCGGTGGGATAAAACAGCGCCTTTTTGATCTTCTTTTTGATCGATTCGGTCTTTTCTTTGTAAGTGGCGATCTTGTCGAGTAGGGTGTCAAGTACCCCGGCCTGTTCGCCGGCCTGCACCAAGTTGCAGTAGAGCGCGTCGAAGTACTGCGGCTGCTTGGCCAGCGCCTCGGACAGCGGGGTACCGCCTTCGATATCGGCCTTGATGCCCAGTAGCAGATCCTGCATGGCCGGATTTTCATGGCCGCGGCCGATGATCTCGAAGCCCTGTACCAGCGGCACGCCCGAATCGAGCATGGTCGCCAACTGGCGGCTGAAAATGGCGATATCGCCGGGAGTGATTTTCTTGCCGCGCCCGCCAAGCAAGGTGAGCTGCTTTTGCACCCGCTTCGGCACAATACCCTGACGCCGCAGCTCGTTTTTGGCGGCAGCCACATTGGGAGCTTGTAGTTGCCCTTTGAGCTTAGTACCGCGCTTGTCCGCGCCTTCCCAGGTGAAGGTGGCGAGTTTGACCGTCTTTGCCATGAATTAGTCTCTGGTTACGCGGTTGAGCTCCGCGAGGCTGGTAACGCCTTGCTTGACTTTGCGCAGTCCGGAGGTGCGCAGATCGGCGATCCCTTCTTTTTTTGCTTGTTCGGCGAGCTGCAGCGCGTTGCCGCCTTCCATGATGATCCGGCCCATCTCTTCCGAGATCGGCATGACCTGATAGATGCCAACCCGGCCTTTATAGCCGTCGGCACAGTTGTCGCAGCCCTTGGGGGCGTAAACTACCAGATCCTTCAGGTCCGCTTCGGTGAAACCTTCTTTGAGCAGCGCTTCCTTGGGTAGCTCGGCCGGCTGCTTGCAGTTGCTGCAGAGCCGGCGCGCCAGCCGTTGGGCGATGATCAGGCTGACGGTGGAGGCGATGTTATAGGGCGGTACGCCCATGTTGGCCAAGCGGGTCAGGGTTTGCGGCGCGTCGTTAGTGTGCAGGGTGGAGAGCACCAGGTGACCGGTCTGCGCTGCCTTGATCGCGATCTCGGCGGTCTCCAGGTCGCGGATTTCACCGACCATGATGACGTCCGGATCCTGCCGCAGAAAGGCGCGCAGCGCGGCCGCGAAATCCAGCCCGGCGCGGAGGTTCAGGTTGACCTGGTTGATACCGGGGACGTTTATTTCGACCGGATCTTCGACCGTCGAAATGTTGCGGTCCTCGGTGTTGAGGATGTTGAGCGCGGTATATAGCGACACCGTCTTACCGCTTCCGGTCGGGCCGGTGACCAGCACCATGCCGTAAGGCTTATGGATGGCGCTGAGAAAGAGTTCCTTCTGCTCTTCCTCGTAGCCAAGCATGTCGATTCCGAGCTTCGCGCTGCTCGGGTCGAGGATACGCAGTACGATCTTTTCACCGAACAGAGTGGGACAGGTGTTGACGCGAAAATCGATGGCCCGTGTTTTCGACAGGTTCATCTTGATGCGGCCATCCTGTGGCACCCGGCGCTCGGCGATGTCCAGGCGTGACATGACCTTGACACGGGCGGCGATCCGCGGCGCCAGTGAAATCGGCGGAGCGGCAATCTCGCGCAGCACACCGTCCTGACGGAACCGGACCCGATAGACTTTCTCGTACGGCTCGAGGTGGATATCGGACGCACCCTTCTTGATCGCATCCAGTAGAACTTTGTTGACGAAGCGGACCACCGGTGCGTCGTCGGCATCGCTTTCGGCGGTGGTGCTGGCGTGGTTGTCGTCCCCGCCGCCGCTGGTTGAGAGGTTTTCGAGGTCCTCATCGAGATCAAGGTCGGCCATCGTGGTGTCGGCCGAATCCAGCGCCCGATCGATGGCCCGAGCAAGCTTGTCTTCCTCGACCACGATGGCATCGACACTAAGTCCAGTATGGAACTTGATCTCATCCAGCGCTTCTAGATTGGTCGGATCGGCGACCGCAACAAACAGCCGCTTGCCTCGCTTAAATAGAGGCAGAGCATTGTGGCGGCGGATCAGTTGTTCCTGGACCAGGGAAACGACCGTGCGCTCTGGCTCAATGGCATTGAGGTCCAGCAGCGGCACGCCGAATTCGCGGGCGGCGGCTTGAGCGACGTCGCGGGCATTCAGAATCCTGTCCTGGACCAAGTGGCTGACCAGCGGCAGGCGCGCTTTGCGGGCTGCTGCGACCGCCTCGCGAGCCTGCTCTTCGCTGAGCAGGCCTTCGCGGACCAAGCGGGCCGGCAAGCCGCCGAGGTTTAGGTTTGGGTGTGGTGTGGCCATGTAGCTATTGTTTGTCTGCTTGGCGGTAATCGGGCCACCAGCGCCTATTATTCCGAGGCCTAATGAAGGCGGGTTTTTGCCGCTAACTATACGGTATCCGCATTTCACCAAGTAGGAACCGGGTCAAATTTCGGTGACGCGGAAATCCGCTGAAATGAACGCCCTGGCAGGCACTATCGATTGGCGGGAACGCATCCGGCAGGTCCGAAACGAGGCATCCTGAACATCGGCGGCTAGATGACGTCATATTGGCATTCCCCCAAGCGGTTGCGTGAGCGAGGTCGACAAGCCGGCTCTTTAGCAGTTGCTTTAGTAGTTAGCATAGCGTGCCGCCGGCGTCTGGTAAGCCAGATCCGCCTTGCCGTAAGCATGGCGGATCGCGTCAGCGGACACCTGATCGAGACGCGCCCTGGTGAGTGCTACGTTGAGAGGGTGAGCCCGAGGCTCCGCTCCAGGAGGATATTCGTTCTGCGGTTTATCGTTACCGCTCTGCTAACGGTTTCCCACCGTGAGGCGCCGTTACGGTTTAGGTGCTTGCGGCACTCGAGCCGGGGCGGCGAGGAAGTGGCATCCGGAGGCCGGGGAACCCCGGCCTCGTCCCAGACGGTCAGCGGGCGGTAGGGTCGGGCGATACCCGAACCAACAGCTTGCCGCGGTTGCGGCCTGTCAGCAGCCCCTGGAAAGCGGATACGGCATTCTCCAGGCCGTCAACGATATCTTCCCGGTACTTCACCTCGCCGCTGCGGATCCAGCCGCTCATGTCGCGGAGGAAGTCGGGGAAGCGCGGAGCGAAGTCGAACTGGATGAAGCCGCGGATCATCACCCGATGGGTCAGGGCCGCCCGCATCAAGCGCGGCAGCTGATCGGGACCGGCCGGCAGAGCGGTGTCGTTGTAGTGGGCGATCAGACCGCATACCGGCATGCGGGAGAAGTCGTTGAGCAGGTCGATAACCGCGTTCAGCACCTTGCCGCCGACGTTCTCGAAGTAGATATCAATGCCCTGGGGGCAGGCGGCTTGCAGTTGCGCCGGGAAGTCGGCGTCGCGGTAGTTAACGCAGGCATCGAAGCCCAGTTCGTCGACTACATAAGCGCATTTGTCGTCGGCGCCAGCAATGCCGATGACGCGGCAGCCCTTCAGTTTGGCGATTTGCCCGACTACCTGCCCGACCGCGCCGCTGGCGGCCGAAACCACTACGGTTTCGCCGGCTTTAGGCTGGCCGATTTCCAGTAGCCCTACATAAGCGGTGAACCCGGGCATGCCGAGCACGCCGACGGCGGTGCTTATTGGCGCGACAGCAGGATCGAGCCGGCGCAGCCCCTGACCATCGGAGAGGGCGTAGGTCTGCCAGCCGCTGCGAGCCAGCACCAGATCGCCTTCTTGCCAGTCCGGATGCTGGGAGGCGACAACTTGGCAGACCGTGCCGCCTTCCATTACATCTCCGATCTCCACTGACTTGGCGTAGGACCGAGCTGCGCTCATGCGGCCGCGCATGTAGGGGTCGAGCGACAAATAGATCGTCCTCAGCAAGACCTGGCCAGCGGTTGGCGAAGGGACGGGCTCGCTTTCCAGGCGCAGGTGGCGTTCGTCCGGCATGCCCTCAGGCCGCTCGATGAGAGTGATGCGTTGATTCTGTTCCATGGGCGGTCCTTCCTCTGCGTGTTTGTCGTGTGTTCTTTAAGGCGCTGCCACCGATTGTGCCGCCTGGGTGGTGAATGCTCCAGCTGCCGTGTGGCGCGGTGGAAGCGGCTGGAGTGGCGGTAGCGCAATATCTGCTACAAGCTTCAGTTGCAGGAGGAGAGCGTGATGTCAGAAAACAGCAAAAAGTCAGCCAAGCGCGTCTGCGTGATCGGCGCTGGGCCGAGCGGCATCGCTGCCGCCAAGAACTGCCTGCAGTTCGCTTTGGACGTGGTCGTGTTCGAAAAGAACGACAAGGTCGGCGGTAACTGGGTGTTCAATTCGAAAACCGGACATTCCAGCGTTTACGAAAACACCCACATTATCAGCTCGAAGGTTTGGTCCGAGTACGAAGACTTCCCTATGCCGGACGATTATCCGGAGTACCCGAATCACCGCCAGCTGCAGGCGTACTTCGAGTCCTACGCAAGGCACTTTGGTGTCTACCAACATATTCGCTTCAACCACACCGTCCAGCATGTCGGCCGGACCTTGGATGGGCTTTGGCAGGTGCGGTATCTGGATGCCGAAAGCGTCGAGCGCAGCGA
>DASULL010000533.1:0-3638 GCA_036278215.1 Gammaproteobacteria bacterium
CAAGATGCGTAGCTTCAAATTTGAAGTGCAACAAAGCGAACAGCGCCTAGCCCGGCGGTAAGCTGCACGCTCCGCCGCGTAGCGGTTCCGCGTCGGTTACCTTTGTGTTAAGTGGTACTTACGCCAACACAGATCGAGCTCGCGCTACGACCTACTTCACTCAGGAACATGTGACGGCACTGCATGTACTTACCGAAGCATTTTGAAGAAACACGGGTTGAGGAGCTGCACCGCGTCATCACGGAGTATCCGCTTGGCATACTCGTCCATAGCGGTCCGGACGGCCTCGATGCCAATCATCTGCCCTTTGAACTGAACGCCGAAGCTGGTGAGCACGGCTATCTGCGTGCACACGTCGCCCGCGCAAACCCTCTATGGCAGGTGGCGAACGATGGTGACGAGGTTCTAGTCATCTTTCGAGCCGGGGATGCTTATATCTCGCCTAACTGGTATCCGAGTAAGCATGAAACCCATCGGCTGGTGCCAACGTGGAACTACCAGGTCGTCCACGTCCACGGCAAGATCGCGATTCGCGATGACGAGAAGTTCGTGCGAGGGATTGTCGCGCGGCTGACGCGTGTGCATGAGGCGCGCACCGGGGCAGATAGGCCTTGGAAGATGACCGACTCCCCCAAGGAGTACATCGATCAGCTGCTGACCGCGATTGTCGGCATCGAGATCGAAATTACCAAGATGATCGGCAAATGGAAGCTCAGCCAAAATCGTGAGGAACGTGATCGCACGAATGCGGCTGAGGAGTTGCGAAAGCGTGGCGAGCAAGTGATGTCTAGCGCCATGCTGGATGCTGGCGCCACCAAAGCCTGACGCCGCGAAAGTAAGGCGCAACGACGCGAAGAACACTTAATTTGGCGCTGCAGCTGGCGGCTTCGCCGCAGCTAAGCTTTTATATAGACGCGGCTATAAGCATCTGCGGCTCTCAAATAACTCAACTTTCCCACGGAATCCGCCATGCCAAGCAATGACCTTGTCTTCTACGTGAAGCTCCAGGTCAAACCGGCCTGCGTCCAGGAGTGGAGGCAAGCATTTGACGAAATCGTCGAACACATGTCCAAGGAAGATGCTTTCGTTTCCTGCTACTTGCACCAAGATGCAAACGACCAGACGACCTTCACGCTATACGAGAGATGGGCCGAGCCGAGCGTCGAAGCGTTTTTGGCCAATCAGATGAAACCTTATCGTGTCGAGTACGACACCAAGCTTGAAAGGCTGCTACAGCGCCCGAGAGAAGCCCAGATTCTCCAGCCGCTCGGCCAGTGGGAAAAGCATAAATCTTAAGAGACCTCAGGCAGCGTCTAACCGTTCATTCAAACCGGCGCCGCTTCGCGGCGCGGTTTAAAACTCAGAGCCTAGACGGCGAACGTTGAATCCATTCAATAGAGGACCGAAGGTGCGCGCCGCAAACGTCTACTTTCACCCGGATGCCTGGATCGTCCACGCGCAGCATCGCACTACGGCAGGCGTGTTGCTCCATGGTGCTCCCGTGTTCCGGCTACCGACGGACGCCACGTCAGCGGAACTGGGACGCGCCGTACGAGACGCGCTTGCGGGCTACCGAGACGGCATTCCTCATCCAGCAACCTGGAAGGGCATTGGCACCGAGTTTCTGAAGCTGGCGGGTTTCAGATCTTGGCGCTCATTGAGAGAACAGTCGAAGTCGTGCTGGATCGCTGAATCCGACAGTGACCTCACATTCACACCGCTCCGGAACGGAGGCAGCGCTGGCAAGCAGAAGGGCTTTCAGCCGTTCGGCGCATCGCCGCTGAAGGCTCGCTCGTCGTTCTCAGACGAAGAGATAGGTCAAGTACTGAAGGACGCAATCGCTGCCGCGGTAATCGCCGTCTAACCCACCGCTGCGGAGGAGTCTCGAGCGAAGCACTCTTTCGCGTGCGGGTTGGCGTCGCTGCAGCGTCAGGCCGCTAGACATTGCGGTTGCTGGCAGCATTGGCACAGCAGAGTTGTCGGCGGCACACGAGCGCGCCGTTTCCATCCACCTGCCGCCAGCGTTGGCCAGCGCCGCCACCGCTGTACTGGCTGCACGCTTCCACAGCTATCTGGCGGTGGAGACAGCAGCGGCGACTAGAAGTGGCGAACCCCTCTCGGCCCGCTGCAGGCCTAGCGAGGCTCAGCACTATGGATCAACCGCAACCGCTCTTGCCCGTCGACGTCGAGCAGAATCAGGCTGCCATCCGTCCAGCGATACGCTGCTACCACCTCCAGGGCGCCCAAAAACCGCTGCTCCTGGTCCATGGCGGCCGGCGCACAGGCCATCTTGGTCGCGACGATATCGCCAATGTGCAGTGCGGTTCCTTGGGACTCCAGTACAGCTGAATAGCGATTACAGCCGGCGCTGCCACCGACGCGATCACCTTGAAACACAACCGTGCTCTCAATGCCGGCCTGCACCGAACGGCCGTCGATGGAGACGGCAGCCCAGGCCGTGCCAGCCAGCTCCCGTTGGGGACCAGTGCGCTCCGGGGCTTCTTCTCCGGTCACAGTCATACAGGCGGTCAGAGGCAGCAGGCACAGCAAGATCGGCAATCGCTTCATCGTTTCATTCCCGTTGCGGAAGACGGCCTTGTAATCGGCAACGCCAGCTAAGCTAGACGGCAGGCTCGCCTAACTTACGAAGATATGCGGCAAAAACCGGGAGGTGTCCTTGGTAATCAACGTGCTGTCCTCCCGCACACCAATGCCACAGGCACGGTCGGCAACCACCCAACTGCCGATCAGTGTGTAGTTGCCGTCAAAATTGGGCAGCGGGTGGAAAGCCTGGCGGATGTATGGCGCATCGGTATATGGCCCCTCTTCCGCCAGGAGTTCGCCTGCCGGCGTTCGCAGGGTGACATTGGCGCCCTCGCGGGAAAACAGGGGCTTGCGCACCCAGCCCGACTGCAACTCGGCACCCTCGTCGAAGTACGCCGGCAGCAGATTGGGATGCCCCTCGTGCAGCGACCACAGCAGCGGCAGCACACCCTTGTTGCTTAAAATCGCCTTCCAGGGCGGCTCGAAGAACACGGTATCCGCCTTGGGCAGCAGCGGGCCATACGCTTCGTGAAACATGAACTCCCACGGATAGAGCTTGAAGATCGCTGGGATGACGTTGTGCTCGGGGTCGGTAAAGCGGCCGTCGACGCTGGCGCCGATCTCTTCCAGAGGAATGAGGCCGGTAGCGATGCCGGCCTGCGCCGCGCAATCGCGCAGATACAGGATGGTACCCCGGTCTTCCAGCGAGTCGCGGGCGGCGCTGAAATACAGCGGCCCCGGCAGGCGCGGCCGCAGGTAGTCGAACACACCGATAAGGGCATCCTGGATGGAGTTGAACTGGTCGGCGCCGGCGGGGACCAGCCCCTGCTGCAGACACTGCTCCAGCCAGACCCACTGGAAGAAGGCGCTTTCGTACAGCGAGGTGGGGGTGTCGTAGTTCAGCTCGTAGAGCTTGGCCGGGCCGCGGCCATCGTAGCCGAAGTCCATGCGGCCGTAGATGTGCGGCTGCCCGTCCAGCCAGCTGCGGCGGATGTAATCCCAGTACGGCTCGGGAATGCAGAGCCGGATCAGCAGCTCCTCATCGCGCACCGCCCGATCCACCAGGTCCAGGCACATGTGGTGCAGCTCTTCAG
>DASULL010000534.1:0-3320 GCA_036278215.1 Gammaproteobacteria bacterium
CCGCCAGCGGCATTGGCGAAGCATCGCTGGCCGGCATTCCGCTGCTGATCATCTCCGGCGGTATCCACACCGAGAGCAACCATCGCTACCAGCTGCACGAGATGGATCAGCACACCCTGCTTTCGCCCATCACCAAGGCGAGCTACCGCATCGAGTCGCACCGCGAGGTCATTCCCACCTTCTACGAGGCCTATCGCCTCGCCACCAGCGGCGAGCCCGGGCCGGTGTTCATCGAACTGCCCTACAACATCGGCAACTTCCTCGGCGAAGTCGACGACCTGCCGCCCTTTCCCGGCCCAGCGCCGGCGCCGCAGATCGACCGCACCCTGATCAAGCAGGCGGCCCTCGTCCTGGTCCAGGCCCGGCAGCCTGGCTTGTTTCTGGGCTGGGGCTCGGTGAGCAGTCAGCGGGAACTGATCCAGCTGGCCGAGCTGCTAGGCGCACCGGTGGCAACCACTCTGCAGGGGTTGAGCGCCTTCCCCGGCAACCACCCGCTGCACACCGGCATGGGCATAGGCGATTACGCCGTTCCGGCAACGCGCGCCTTCGCCGGTTGCGACTGCCTGCTGGCGGTAGGTACCCGCTTCGCCGAGATCCCCACCGGCAGCTACAGCATGTCGGTGCCGGACTGCCTGATCCATGTCGACATCAATCCGCAGGTGTTCAGCGCCAACTATCCTGCCCGCATCGCCATCGAAGGCGATGCCGCGCAGGTCATACCGACTTTGCTGACTGAGGTGCAGGCGCTGCGCTCCAGCCCCAGAGAATCAGGCCTGCCCCGGCAGATCGCTAGCGACAAGGCCGCTTATCTGCAGGAGTGGCTGCAGCACGACAGCGGCGACCGGGTCAATCCGGCCCGCTTCCTCACCGAACTGCGCCGGCAGCTGGCCGATGACGCCATCGTGGTGGCCGACGACGGCAACCACACCTATCTGGTGGCCGAGCTGCTGCCCATCCTCAGTGCGCGCCGCTATATCTCGCCGAGCGATTTCAACGCCATGGGCTACTGCGTGCCTGCCGTGATCGGCGCCAAGCTGGCCAATCCGGCAACCACCGTGGTCGGCATAGCGGGCGACGGCGCCCTGCTGATGACTGGTCTGGAGATGATCACCGCCAGCCAGAACGAGCTTGGGGTAGTGGTATTCGTGTTCAACGACGGCGAGCTGTCGCAAATCGCCCAGGCCCAGGAAATCCCCTACAACCGCAAAACCTGCACCGTGCTGCACGGCGTCAGGATCAAGGCGCTGGCGGCAGCGGTCGGCGCCGAGTTCGTCGCCATCGACAACGATGCCGGCATTGCCGACGGCATCCAGCAGGCCTTGGCCCTGGCGGCGGAACACAAGCCGGTGTACGTCGACGTGCGCATCGACTACTCGAAACGCACCCGCTTCACCAAAGGCGTCGTCAAGGCCACGCTCAAGCGCTTCGCCCCGCGCGACAAGATCCGCGTCGTCAGCCGGGCGCTGCTGCGCAAGGTCACCGGCTGAATGGGAGGCATGGGTATGCCGGCCTCTCGGCCGGCGCGCGCGGCTCTGTGGTGGCCTCGCGCTTTCCTGGCCTTGAAACCAGCGGGGCTCGCCGCAGCGCATGGGGCCGACTGAAATAGGTTCTTAGCTGGCGAGCCTATTCCGCCCGGCCTGCTTGGCCCGATACAGGGCCTGATCGGCGGCCTTGATGACCGCCTCGGGATCGCGCCGCACTTGGTCGCGCGAGGCCATGCCGATGCTGATAGTGACGCGAGCGCTGCGCTGCCGCTTCCCCTGGCCGCGCTTGCCGCGGCCGGCTTGGCGGCTGGCTGGACGGTCCTTGTCGCGCAGCACCAGCGCGTAATCGGCCACGGCTTCTCGCACCTGTTCGAGGTGCGGCCGGGCGTGCCGCTCGTCCTTGCCTGGAAACACGATGGTGAACTCCTCGCCGCCATAGCGGAACGCCTTGCCACCGCCGCCGACCCGGCGGATCTGGCTGGCCACCATTCTCAGCACCTGATCCCCGACATCGTGGCCGTAAGTGTCGTTGAACTTCTTGAAGTGGTCGACGTCGAGCATGGCGATGGTGTAGTGCCGTCCCAGAGCCCCCAGCCGCTCGTTCAGAGCCCGCCGGCCCGGCAAGCCGGTCAGCTCGTCGCGGTAAGCGATGTGATGAGTGTGCAGCACCAGGCTGGTGGCCAGCATCAGCGCCGCGGCGGCAACGAAGACTTCGGGCACCGCATGGGTTTCCACCCGATTGCTGGCAACCGCTACCGCCAGCAGCACCAGCAGCAACCCGCCGCTAAGCACCGACTGTTCGCGCCACAACCGCCCTAGCTGCAGCGCCAGCGCCAGCACCAGTGCCGCCAGGGCGCTCTGTGGCAGCCGCAAGCCATCGATCCGCAACGGCAGCAACTCCCGGTTGACCAGCAGCAGGATATCGGTTCGCTTGGCGCTGATGATCCAACCCACTGCCGCCAACTGCAGCAGGATCAGCCCCAGCCGCAGCACGCCGTGCAGGTTGACGACGCCGCGCTCCCGCAAGTAGCCAAACAAAACGATATTGAGCGGCAACAGAATGCCGCAGGCGCTGAACAACACCGCCGCCTGCAACGGATCGCTGCCGGCAGTAGCCCGCACTCTCGCCAAAGCCCAGTAGCAGAGCAGCAATAAGGCGGCGATACAGAACACCCGCCCCTGGTTGAGCAGCAGCGCGACCGCCAACGGCAGCAGAGCGGCGGCATACGGCAAGGCTTGCAGCAACGGTCGATAAGCCGGCGGCATGGCTTGCAGATAAGGAACCGTGAAGTGCGCCGCCAGCAACAGAGCCAACGGAATGAGCAGGGCACGCGCCGTGGCCGTGTATGAGTTGAGCAAGCCGAAGCCTCCGTACGCGGGTGCGGAAATCAGTAACGAGGGATTGCTATCTCTCGGCCGGTGCCAACCAAGAGTAGCGGCCTGCTGAAGATAACTATCGGCGGCAGCGTTGCAAGCATTACCGGCGATTGCGCCGCGGCCAGCGGATCGGCCAGATCGAACCAATGGGCGACAGCGGCCGAATTCCTCTGTATGATGCGCCCATGTCACTATACTTTTTTGTAAATTGATAGGAGCCGCGCCATGGCCACAATCGAAATCACCGCCGAAAACCTGGACGACGTCGTCGCCAACAACGAGATCGTCTTCCTCGACTTCTGGGCAGCCTGGTGCGGCCCCTGCCGCAACTTTGCCCCGACCTACGAAGCCGCCGCCGCTGCCAACCCGGATATCGTCTTCGGCAAAATCGACACCGAGGCGCAGCAGGAGCTGGCTGCCGCGTTCCAGATCCGCTCTATTCCAACCATCGCCGCTATT
>DASULL010000535.1:0-10357 GCA_036278215.1 Gammaproteobacteria bacterium
ACGGCCGTAGATGACGCTGCCGCCGTGGTCGTTGAACATGATGTAGTCGCCGTGCGCCCAGACGCCGGGAAAGCGATCGAAATAGGCGGACCGGTAGCGGCTGCCATCCGGGTCGTTCCAGAAGAACACCGGCATGCTCGGCACCGCCTGAGTGCAGACCAGCTCGCCGCGCTCGCCGACCACCTCCTCGCCGGCGTCGTTATACGCTTTGACGTCGACGCCCAGCATCTTGCACTGAATCTCTCCGCGCCGGACCGGAAGAATGGGGCTGGCGCCAACGAAGCAGGACACGATGTCGGTGCCGCCGGAGATCGACGCCAGCTGCACGTCCTGTTTGACCGCTTCGTAGATCCAGTCGAAGTCTTCCGGCAGCAGCGGCGAACCGGTGGAGAAAATCACCCGCAGCCGGGAAAAATCGTGGCTGGCAGCGGGCCGCAGCCCGGCGTTGCGGCAGCTGCCGATGAACTTGGCACTGGTGCCGAAATGGGTCATCCCCTTGCGCTCGGCCATGGCCCATAGCACATCCATGTTCGGATGCCCCGGATTACCGTCGAACAGCACCAGCTCCGCTCCGGTCAGTAGACCGGAAGCCATCCAGTTCCACATCATCCAGCCGCAGGTGGTGAAGTAGGAGAACACGTCGTCCGGCCGCAGGTCGCCGTGCAGGATCAATTCCTTACTGTGCTGCAGCAGGGTGCCGCCAGCGCCGTGGACTATGCACTTTGGCACCCCAGTGGTGCCTGACGAATAGAGGACGTACAGCGGCGTGTCGAACGGCAGCGGCGTAAAACTCGGCTGCGTGCCGTCAGCGCTGGCCAGAGCCTCTCGCCAACTGACCACACCGGGCTCGGCCGGAATGGCGATCTCCGGTACGTTATCGATCACCACCACCGCCCGCACCGACGGCAGCTTCGCTTTCAACGTAAGCACCTCGTCGATCCGGGAGAACTGCTTGCCGCCGTACACGTAGCCATTTACCGCCACCAGCACCGTCGGCTCAATCTGGCCGAAGCGATCATAGATGCCGGCCACGCCGAAGTCGGGCGAAGCGGAAGACCAGATGGCCCCCATGCTGGCCGTGGCCAGCATGGCGATGATGGCTTCCGGCGTATTGGCGACGATGCCCGCCACCCGGTCGCCCGGCTTGACGCCGACCGAGCGCAGCCAACCTTCGAAAGCACCCACTTGGCGCAACAGTTCGCGCCGGCTCAGGGTGAATTCCGGTCGCGATTCCGAGATGGCGCAGATCGCGATTTTGTCCGGATCGCCGCGCAGTGCATGCCGCAGCAGATTTTCGGCAAAGTTCAGGCGCGCCCCCGGAAACCACTCGGTGCCGGGCATGGCCTTGCGGCCGCGCACCTGCGTATACGGAGTTGCTGCGATAACGCCGGTGTATTCCCAGATCGTCTGCCAGAATGCATCCAGCTCGGCTACCGACCAGGCATGCAGCTCTTGATAGCTCCGGAAGCGGCCGTAACCATGCTGCTCCAGCCAGGTCATATAATGAGCCATATTGCTGCGGTCGATCTCGGCCGCGCTTGGTGTCCGCAGCACTGGGAATTCACTGTCGTTATGCATAACCCCTCCTGTTCGCGGTAGCGATCCGAGACAATCCCCACATGCACATGCTAGGGTGCGCCCGGTCCCAACCGCATCGACTAATTTTAAAGTGAACATGCCAGCCACCTGCCAAAACCCCGCAAGTAGCGAGCCGCTCTATACCATCGGCGACTTGACCCGAGAATTCGGCATCACTGCCCGTACCATCCGCTTCTACGAAGACAAGGGTCTGCTATCCCCGCTGCGCGAGGGCCAGAAGCGCCTCTACCGCCGGCGTGACCGCACCCGCCTTCGCCTCATCCTTCGCGGCAAGCGGCTCGGCTTCAGCCTGCGCGAGATTCGCGAAACCTTCGATCTGTACGAGCAGGTACACGGCGAATCCAAACAATTGCGCTACTATCTGCAAGTGCTGGAGCAGAAGCGCGACCATCTGCTGCAGCAGCGCAAAGACCTGGAAGATGCCCTGGCTGAACTCGAGTCTTCCTACGAACTCTGCCAGAAGCTACTGGAAGAGCGCGGTGAAGCCTGAGCAAACCTTTCTGATTTAGCAAAACCACCCGCCGGCGCCGCTTCCCATCAGAACCCGGAGGTTAACGGCGCCTTTTCCCCTCCCCTGCAGACCGACAAGAGGGGCAAGGCAAGCGCACTCTACGGAAAAATCCTGAACTGAGCACCAGGCTCTTACGTGTCCTGGCCTCCTGCCCTCTTTACGGTAAACCTCGCTTCTCTTCGCCTTCTCCCCTGCCGTGGCACAGCTTTCCCACCCTTTGAGCACAAGCAAGTTGACGTTTACGTAAAGTGTAATCAGACTTTCCGGAAAGTGATAGTACGAGCTCGCGCCGAACGGCGGGAGCGTTCCCTTCACGCGTAAGCCACCATGTCGAGCCGCATATGGCAGTCATCAAAAGCAAGATAAGCACCCGATCCGAAGAGTTCCGCGGCAACAGCGAAGCCATGGCCGCGCTGGTTGCCGACCTGCGTCAGCGGGTGGCTCAGGTCGAACAGGGCGGCGGCGAAGCCGCCCGTCAGCGCCAGCTCGAGCGCGGCAAGCTGCTGCCGCGCGAGCGTATCCGGCTGCTGCTGGACCCGGGCTCGCCATTCCTGGAATTGTCGCAGCTTGCCGCCACCGGCCTGTACGACGATGAGGTTCCGGCAGCCGGCATCATCACCGGCATCGGCCGGATCAGCGGGCGGGAGTGCGTGGTGGTGGTCAACGACGCCACCGTCAAGGGCGGTACCTATTACCCGATCACGGTGAAAAAGCATTTGCGCGCCCAGGAAGTCGCCCAGGAAAACCGCCTGCCCTGCGTCTATCTGGTCGACTCCGGCGGCGCTAACCTGCCGAATCAGGACGAAGTCTTCCCCGATCGCGATCATTTCGGCCGGATTTTCTACAACCAAGCCAACATGTCGGCCCTGGGAATTCCGCAGATCGCCGCCGTTATGGGCTCCTGCACCGCCGGCGGCGCCTATGTACCGGCCATGTCGGACGAGAGCATCATCGTCAAGGAGCAGGGCACGATCTTCCTCGCCGGCCCGCCGCTGGTGCGGGCCGCCACTGGCGAAGTGGTCACTGCCGAGGAGTTGGGTGGCGCCGATGTGCATTCGCGCATCTCCGGCGTCACCGACCACTACGCCTTGAACGACGCCCACGCCCTGCAGCTGACCCGGCGCGCTATCGCCAATCTCAACCAGCCCAAGCGGATCGATCTGGATCTCCGCGAACCGCGCCAGCCGCTACACGATCCGAGTGAGATTTATGGCGTGGTGCCGGCCGATCTGCGCAAGCCCTATGACGTACGCGAAGTGATCGCCCGCATCGTCGACGGCAGCGAGCTCGACGAGTTCAAGGCGCTGTACGGCACTACGTTGGTCTGCGGCTTTGCCCGGATCTTCGGTTATCCGGTAGGCATCATCGCCAACAACGGCGTGCTGTTCTCCGAATCAGCCCTGAAAGGCGCGCATTTCGTCGAGCTGTGCAGCCAGCGCGGCATTCCGCTGGTGTTTCTGCAGAACATCACCGGCTTCATGGTGGGTCGCAAATACGAAGCCGGCGGTATCGCCAAAGACGGCGCCAAGCTGGTCGCTGCGGTTGCCGCCACCAAGGTCCCCAAGTTCACGGTGATCATCGGCGGCAGCTTCGGCGCCGGCAACTACGGCATGTGCGGCCGCGCCTACTCGCCGCGCTTTCTGTGGATGTGGCCGAACGCGCGCATCTCGGTGATGGGTGGCGAGCAGGCCGCTAACGTCATGGCCCAGGTGCGGCGCGAGGGTCTGGAACGCCGCGGCAAGTCGCTCAGCGCCGAAGAGGAAGCAGCGATCAAGCAACCCATTCTCGAGCAGTACGAGCAGCAGGGTCATCCCTACTACTCCACCGCCCGCCTGTGGGACGACGGCGTCATCGACCCGGCGCAGACCCGCATGGTGCTGGGGCTGGGGATTTCGGCGGCGCTGAATGCGCCGATCGAACAGACCCGCTTCGGCGTCTTCCGCATGTAATCCGGCGTCTCGATGGTGACAAACAACTCCAGGAACGACCCCATGTTCGACAAGATTCTGATCGCCAACCGCGGCGAAATCGCTTGCCGCATCGCCCGCACCTGTCGGCAGCTGGGAATCCGCACCGTCGCCGTCTACTCGGAGGCGGATGCCGACGCTATGCATGTTGCCGCCTGCGACGAAGCCTGGCTGCTCGGACCGGCACCGGCGCGTGACAGCTACCTCAATATCGAGCGCATTCTGGATGTGGCGCGCCGCAGCGGCGCCAAAGCCATCCACCCCGGCTACGGCTTTCTCTCGGAGAACGCCGAATTCGCCGAGGCCTGCGAGCGAGCCGGCATCGTCTTCATCGGCCCGCCGGCCAGCGCCATTCGCGCCATGGGTTCGAAGAGCGCCGCCAAAGCCATCATGGCCGACGCCGGCGTGCCTCTGGTGCCGGGCTACCATGGCGACGACCAGTCACCGGAACTGCTCGCCGCCGCTGCCAGCGACATCGGCTATCCGGTGCTGATCAAGGCTTCCGCCGGTGGCGGCGGCAAGGGCATGCGCCGGGTCGATGCACCCGGCCAGTTCGTCGAGGCGCTGGCGGCAGCGAAGCGCGAGGCGGCCGCAGCTTTCGGCGACGACCATGTTCTGATCGAGAAATACCTGCTACAGCCACGCCACGTCGAGTTTCAGATTTTCGCCGACCGGTACGGCAGCGCCGTACATCTGTTCGAGCGGGACTGCTCGGTGCAGCGCCGCCATCAGAAAGTGATCGAGGAAGGTCCGGCGCCGGGACTGTCGCCGCAGACGCGCGAGGCCATGGGCGAAGCGGCGGTAACCGCTGCCCGTGCCATTGGTTACGTCGGCGCCGGCACGGTCGAGTTCATCATGGACGCCAAGGGTGGCTTCTACTTCATGGAGATGAACACCCGTCTCCAGGTGGAACATCCAATCACCGAGATGATTACCGGGCAGGATCTGGTCGCCTGGCGGCTGGAGGTGGCAGCCGGCCAGCCGCTGCCCGCCGTGCAGCAGGACCTGACGGTCCGCGGTCATGCCTTCGAGGCGCGAATCTACGCCGAGGACCCTGAGCGCGACTTCCTGCCCGCCATCGGCACCATCCAGACCCTGCGCACCCCGGCGGAAAGCCGGTACGTCCGTATCGATACCGGTGTCCGTAGCGGCGATGAAATCTCGGTGCACTACGACCCGATGATCGCCAAGCTGATCGTCTGGGGTCCCGACCGAACCCAGGCTCTGCTGCGGCTGCGCCAAGCCTTGGCCGAGTGCTTGGTCATCGGCACCGCCACCAACATCGGTTTTCTCGGCCGGATCGCCGGCCATCCCGCCTTTGCCGCCGGCGGCGTGGACACGCATTTCATCGACACCTATCGCAACGAGCTGCTACCGGAGCCGCAACCGGCATCCGATCAGGTACTCGCCGCCGCCGCGCTGTACGAGCTGTTGCAAATACGGCAGCAGACAGCAGGACAGGCGCAAGCCTCAGCCGATCCCTGGTCGCCGTGGCACGACACTGTCGGCTTCCGTCTCAACAGCGACAACTGGCACGTCCTGCAATTTCGGGACGGCGAGCGTGACTTGTCGGTAGTCGCCCATTTCCGGCCGCATGGCTACCGGCTGGAGCTGCCAAACGGCGAGCTCGAGGCACACGCCCAACTGCGCGACGATGGCCAGCTGCGCCTGTCGCTGGGTGCAGCCCAGCAGGATGTCTATGTACGTCGGCATGGCGATCAGTTGACGGTGGTGCTCGATGGCCAGCGCCATCAATTGCAGGTCGTCGACCCAAGCACCACCATCGCCGAGGATAGCCCCGGCGCCGGCGGTCTGTTGGCGCCGATGCCGGGGCTGGTGCGGGCCGTGCTGGTGGAAGCCGGCCAGCAGGTCAGCGAAGGCGATGCGCTGATGGTGCTGGAAGCCATGAAAATGGAGTACACCATCCGCGCCACCATCGACGGCCTGGTCGAGCAGATCGAGTTCTCGGTCGGCGATCAGGTCGAAGAAGGCGCCGAGCTGCTGGTGGTATCGCCGCTGCCGGCGTAACAGCAAGGAGAGCAAACATGCTGCCTAAATCGGTCACCATCGTCGAAGTTGGCCCCCGCGACGGCCTGCAGAACGAAGCCCAGGTGATTGCCACCGAAACCAAGATCGAGCTGATCGAGCGGCTTGCCGCCGCCGGCCTGCCCGTGGTGGAGGCAACGGCTTTCGTCTCGCCGAAATGGGTGCCGCAGATGGCGGATCACGATGCGGTGCTGCGCGGCATTCAACGTCGTCCGGGTGTGCGTTACCCGGTACTGACGCCCAACATGCAGGGCTTTGAGGCGGCCGCAGCGGCGGGCGCCGACGAGGTCGCCGTATTCGGGGCCGCCTCCGAGAGCTTTTCCCGCAAGAACATCAACTGCTCCATCGCCGAGAGCCTGGAGCGGTTCGCCCCTGTGGTCGAAGCTGCCCGCGCCCGCGGCATTCGGGTGCGCGGCTACGTTTCCTGCGTACTCGGTTGCCCGTACGAAGGCGAGATCGCTCCCGCCGCCGTCGCTACCGTTGCCAAGGCGCTCTATTCGATGGGCTGCTATGAGGTCTCGCTGGGCGACACCATCGGCGTCGGTACCCCGCTAAAAGCCAAGCGCATGGTCGATGCAGTGGCGGAACACGTTCCCATCGAGCGGCTGGCGGCTCATTTCCACGACACCTATGGTCAGGCGCTGGCAAATCTGTATGCCGTGCTGGCACAAGGCATCCGGACCATAGACAGCTCCGTCGGCGGCCTCGGCGGCTGCCCCTACGCCAAGGGCGCATCCGGCAATGTGGCGACTGAAGACGTGATCTACATGCTGCAGGGAATGGGTATCGAAACCGGCGTCGATCTCAAAAGCCTGGTCGAGGTCAGCCGCTGGATCTGCGGCGTGCTGGGACGCGAGCCGGCGGCGCGGGTAGCGCGCGCTCTGCGCGCCTGAGCTCGACCAGCCAAGCATAAAAAAACCGCGCCGGCTTGCCTGCCGGCGCGGTTTGTTCAATGGCGTAGGATAGCAGCCGACTCTTAGACTTCTTCGGTCTCGACCGGCGTCTCTTCATCGGCAGCCGGGGCGGCCTTACCGATCAGCACCTCCCGCAGCTTGCGATTCAGCTCCTCGGTCACGGCAGGATTGTCCTTGAGCCACTGCCGGACATTTTCCTTACCCTGACCGATACGATCGCCGTTGTAGGAGTACCAGGCGCCGGCCTTGTCGATCAGGTTTTCCTTCACGCCCAGCTCGATCAGCTCGCCCTCGCGCGACACGCCCTCGCCGTACAGCACCTCGAATTCGGCCTGCTTGAACGGCGGCGCCATCTTGTTCTTGACTACCTTGACCCGGGTCTCGTTGCCGACGATCTCATCGCCCCTCTTGATCGAGCCGATGCGGCGGATATCGAGCCGGACCGAGGAGTAGAACTTCAGCGCGTTACCGCCGGTCGTGGTTTCTGGGCTGCCGAACATCACACCGATCTTCATACGGATCTGGTTGATGAAGATCACCAACGTGTTCGAGCGCTTGATGTTGGCGGTGAGCTTGCGCAGCGCCTGGCTCATCAGCCGGGCATGCAGGCCGACATGGGAGTCGCCCATTTCGCCCTCGATTTCCGCCTTCGGCGTCAGCGCCGCTACCGAGTCGACCACGACGACGTCGACCGCGCCCGAGCGCACCAGCATGTCGGCAATCTCCAGCGCCTGCTCACCGGTGTCGGGCTGCGACACCAGCAGATCGTCGACATTGACGCCCAGCTTCTGCGCGTAGCTCGGATCCAGAGCATGCTCGGCGTCAACGAAAGCCGCCGTACCGCCCAGCTTCTGCGCCTCTGCAATGACCTGCAGGGTCAGCGTCGTCTTACCGGATGACTCCGGGCCATAGATCTCGACCACCCGCCCACGCGGCAGGCCGCCGATCCCCAGCGCCGCGTCCAGAGCCAGCGACCCGGTGGAAATGACATCGATGTCACGTACCGCCTGCGCATCGCCCATGCGCATCACGGCGCCCTTACCGAACTGCTTCTCGATCTGCCCAAGAGCAATGCCGAGTGCCTTCTTACGGTTTTCGTCCATTCGATTCCTCTGTACGCGCAATGCGTGTTAGTACCCCTATACAGGGGGCTTTGACGGGGTACTTGTGGTTGGGTAAGTATCCCACAGTTGCGCCCGCCCCTCCTACAGCCGGCCAACTCCTGCTTGCAACGGCCAACGCCGTCGCACCATGTACCGTGGTCCGCTCGGCCGAGCCAGCGACTCGACCAGGCAAAAATCCGCGACATCCCACTGAATCGGCTCAATCGCTTGCGCCGGCACCGCCGGCGCATCCCGCGCCAGAGTCACATGCGGCTGATAAGGCCGCGCTTCGATCTGGATGCCAAGGGCCAGCGCCACAGCTTTCAGCTGTTCGTGCAAAGCCAGCAGATCAGGCGGTTGCACCTTGGGTCCAAGCCAGGTGACTTTCGGCCGGCGCCAGTATTCGAGACGCTCCAGCTGTAACCGGAATGGCGGCAGCAGCAAGCCGGCTGCCGCTTCTTCGACCCTCTGCTGCCGCTCGCTGTCGAGCGAACCGAGAAAGACCAGCGTGATGTGCAGGTCCTCAACAGCCACCGGCCGGCCAGCGGCCGGCTGGTGTTCAGCCAGTTGCCGCCGCACTAAGTCGTCCGGCCACAAGGCAAAGAACAACCGCGCTCTAGACGCCTTTTCGGCTTCAGCCGCCATGCTGCGGCGCCTGCTGCCGACACTGCGGCTGACTGTGCCTGATCGTGCGGAAAAGCATGTATATAAAGACTTGGTGGGGCCGCGAAAGTTCCATCGCAACCAGCCTATTTTTTCTTTATTTTTCCGAAGCTTGCCATCATTTAACAGCACTGTCCAACAGGCTTGCGAGGCGTTGCAGCGCATGCCCGACCGTCTGCCGCCGCACCGCTTCTCTGTCACCTGGAAAAACAACGGTTTCCACCGCCGTAGCGGAACCCAATCCGCTCCAGGCGAAACAAACCATACCTACCGGCTTCTGCGCGCTGCCGCCTCCGGGTCCAGCAATCCCGCTGACTGCGGCCGCAACGTCCGCCCGCGAGCGCTGCAGAGCGCCCTCCGCCATCAGCCGCACTACCGCTTCGCTGACCGCGCCCTCCTGCGCCAGCACCTCGGGCGGCACGCCCAGTAGCTCGCTCTTGGCCTCGTTGGAGTAGCTGACGAAGCCACGCTCGAACCAAGTGGAGCTGCCGGCGATATCCGTGATGACTTTAGCGATCCAGCCGCCGGTACAGGATTCCGCCAACGCCAGCCGCAAACCGGCGGTGCTGAGTGTACGCCCCAGATCCCCTGCCAAAGCTGCGAGAGCCGCATCGTTCGTCTGCATGCCCGTCATTTTCCCCCGCAAGGTAGAATAGATGGCTTTCGCCAAACCAACATCGCTTCAGTCAGCCTGCCCAACAAGTAAACATGTCAGCACCACAAGCCGAACTTCACCAGCACACTCCCATGATGCAGCAATTCCTGCGAATCAAGGCGGAGTATCCCAACGTGCTGCTGTTCTACCGCATGGGTGATTTCTATGAGCTGTTTTATGACGACGCCAAGCGCGCCGCCAAACTGCTCGACATCACTCTCACCAACCGCGGCCAGTCGGCCGGCCGACCGATACCCATGGCCGGTGTACCGTTTCATGCGGTCGAGGGCTATCTGGCCAAGCTGGTGCGCAAAGGCGAGTCGGTAGCGATCTGCGAACAGATAGGCGATCCGGCCACCAGCAAAGGGCCGGTCGAACGCCAGGTCGTACGGGTGGTCACACCGGGGACGCTCACCGATGAGGCCTTGCTGGATGAGCGGCGCAGCAATCTGCTGCTGGCGGTAACGGTTGCCCGGGATCATTACGGCCTAGCCTCGCTGGAGCTGTCCAGCGGCCGTTTCGGCATCAGCGAACTGCAAGGCGAGGAAGCCCTGCTGGCCGAGCTGGAGCGGCTGCAGCCGGCGGAAATCCTGGTCAGCGACGACATCGAGCTGCCGGCGGCGCTAAGCCAGCGCCAGGGGCTGACCCGCCGGCCGCCCTGGCACTTCGAGGACGACGCCTGCGAGCGCCTGCTCTGCCGTCACTTCGGCACCCGCGACCTGAGCGGTTTCGGCTGCGCCGAGCTGCGCCTGGCCGTACAAGCGGCCGGTGGCCTGCTGCAGTACGCCCAGGAAACCCAACGCTCGGAACTGCCTCACATCCGCGGCATCAGCATCGAGCATCGCGATCAAGCCATTGCTATCGACGCCGCCAGCCGCCGCAACTTGGAAATCGAGTTC
>DASULL010000536.1:0-8892 GCA_036278215.1 Gammaproteobacteria bacterium
TCGCCGGCCGGCAGCAACTGCGCAACGGTTTGTTTACCAACCTCGACACCGACTTGGTGCTCGGCAAAGCGCAGGCTTGGCGTGATAAGATCGCCGATACCTCCTCCACAGCTAGTATGGACCTGCGGTGACGGACGCTAACGTACAACCCGCCAACGTCGATCCCGGCGAAATCAACAAGTTCGATGCGCTGGCTTCGCGCTGGTGGGACCCGGAAGGGGACTTCAAGCCGCTGCACGATCTCAATCCGCTGCGCCTCGACTACATCGAGAGCCGGGTCGGCCCGCTGCGCGGCCGCAAGGTGCTGGATGTAGGCTGCGGCGGCGGCCTGCTGTCGGAAGGCATGGCCGTGCGTGGCGCCGAGGTGCTGGGCATCGACATGGCCGGCGGCGCGCTGGAAGTAGCTAAGCTGCATGCGCTGGAAACCGGAGTCGAACTGGAATACCGGCAGGTCACGGTTGAGTCGCTGGCGGCCGAGCAGCCGGAGCGTTTCGATGTGGTCACCTGCCTGGAAATGCTGGAGCACGTGCCGGACCCGGCCTCCGTGATCCGCGCTTGCGCCACGCTGGTCAAGCCGGGCGGACACATCGTTTTCTCCACCCTGAACCGCAATCCCCGCTCCTACCTGTTTGCCATTCTCGGCGCCGAGTACATCCTGCAGCTCCTGCCGAAAGGCACGCACGACTACAAGCAGTTCATCCAGCCAGCCGAGCTGGCCGCCTGGGCTCGGGCAGCCGACCTGACGCTGCAGGATCTGCGCGGCATCAGTTACAACCCGCTGAGCCGGCAGTACCGGCTGGGCCAGGACATCGGCGTAAACTACCTGGCGCACTTCCGCCGGGACGAGGTTCCTTTGCATGCTTGAGGCGCTCCTCGCTCCGCCGCAGGCGCGCGGGGTCCTGCTGGACCTGGACGGTACCCTGCTCGACACCGCCCCCGACCTGATCGGCAGCCTGAATGCCCTGCGCGTTGAAAACGGCCTGAGCCCCCTGCCGAGCGGGCATCTGCAGCCGGTGGTGTCGCACGGCAGCGGCCCCATGATCCAGCGCGGCTTCAATCTACAGCCGGCTGACCCCGGCTTCGAACCCCTGCGCCAGCGCTTTCTCGACCTCTACCGAGCGCGCGTCAGTCGCGCTACCCGCGCCTTCGAGGGCATGGATGAGCTGCTGAACACGCTGGACGATGCCGACATTCCCTGGGGCGTAGTCACCAACAAACCCAGCTGGCTGACCGAGCCGCTGCTGGACGATCTCGGCTACGCCGCGCGCGCTGCCTGCATCGTCTCCGGCGACACCCTGCCCTGCCGCAAGCCCGATCCCGCCCCGGTACTGCTGGCCTGCGAACAGCTGCAGCTGGCGCCGCGGCATTGCGTACTGATCGGCGATGCCGAGCGCGACGTCGAGGCCGGCTGGCGGGCGGGTACGCTGACCCTGGTGGCCATGTTCGGCTACATCGGCGCCGAAGACCGAGTAATGAACTGGGGTGCGCACGGCTTGATCAACCATCCGCTGGAAGCGCTGCGCTGGCTGGCGCCCGATCTGCTGGACGCGCTGCCGGAGTCAGCGGCTGAATACGACCAGCTCGAACTGCCGCATGTCGGCGGCTGAAATGACGCCACAGCAGCAACTGCTAGAGCAAGCCGTTCCCCGCGGGTCCAGCCTGTACTACTCGGTTTATTTCGCTCCGCGCGAAAGCCAGCCGGCGCTGCGGGCTCTATATGCCTACCAGCGCGAGATCACCGAAATTCTGCGGGAAGTGCGCGACCGCAGCGTGGCCGCCGCCAAGCTCAAATGGTGGCGCGAGGAACTCGACCGGGCATTCGACGGCCGCCCGCAGCACCCGGTGGCTCAGGCACTGGCCACTGAAGTGTTGCCAGGCCGCACGCTGAGCAAAGAGCAGTTTGCCCAAGTCATCGAAGGCGTCGAGCTGGACCTCGATTACGGCCTCTACCCAAGCTTCCGCGAGCTCAGCAACTACTGCCACCAAGTCGGCGGCAGCATCACCGAGCTCGCGGTCCAAATCTGCGGTTTTCGAAACCCCGCTACCCTGCGCTACGCACACGACCTCGGCATGGCCCTGCAGCTGGCTACCCTGCTGCGCAATGTGCGCCGCGACCTCGATGCCGGTCGCCTCTATATCCCTGAGGCCGACATGCGGCAAGCGGGAGTCAGCCAAGCCGACCTGCTGGCGCACAAAACCACCCCGCCGATCCGCCAGCTGTTCGAAATGCAGGTGGCGCGGATCGAGGATTTCTTCGCTCATGCCTTCGCGCACCTGCCGGCTGAGGACCGCTGCCGTCAGCGCAGCGGCCTCATCCTCGCCCACCTGTATCAGGCGCAGCTGGCAGAAATGCAAGACGCTGGTTTTCCGCTGCTGGAACGCCGCATCCACCTGACGCCATTAAGAAAGTTCTGGATCGCCTGGCGCGTTGCCCGCCGGCCAGCCAACAGGAAACAATCGCCATGACGCAGCCGACCATCCCGCCCGACTACGCTCCATCGCTGGACCTGCTGCAGGGGCGCGTCGTTCTCATTACCGGCGCCGCCGCTGGTATCGGTCGTGCCCTGGCGTTGCAGGCGGCCGGTCATGGCGCCGCCGTAGTCCTGCTCGACCGCGACGTGCGCCAACTGGAACAGGTCTACGATGCCATCGAGGCCAATGGCGGGCCGCAACCAGCGATTTACCCGCTCAACCTGGAAGGCGCCACACCCGACGACTACACTGAGTTGGCTGAGTCGCTGGATAAGAACTTCGGCGCCCTGCACGGCTTGGTGCACAATGCCGCGGTGCTGGGGACGCCGGCACCGATCGAGCTCTACAACCCGGAAACCTGGCTGCGCACCTTGCACGTCAACTTGAACGCGCCGTTTCTGCTGACCCGCGCCTGCCTGCCGCTGCTCAAGCGCACGTCGGGCGCCTCGATTGTCTATCTGAGCGACGATTCCGGTCGCCGCGGCCGGCCGTACTGGGGGGCCTATGGCGTATCCAAGGCCGGACTGGAAGGATTGATGCGCATTGTTGCCGCCGAGCTTGCTGACACCCGGGATGTGCGGGTCAACAGCGTGGACCCGGGGCCGGTGCGGACCGCGCTGCGGGTGAGTGCCTATCCGGCGGAAGATCAAACCCGGCTGCCGCTGCCTGACGCGGCCGCCCGACAGCTGCTGTATCTTTTGGGGCAGGACGCCCGGCATCTGCATGGCGAGTCGCTGACACTGGAACTGCGCGCAGCGACAACGCCCGGCTTGGGATCATGAACTAGTACACAGTTGTAAATCGCCAAGGCTGGTTAGATAACGGCTAATTTCGGGCCAAGGGGGACTCATGGACGAAAAGCAGAATTTAGAACAAATTATCGACTCAGATTACGGTTTAGCGGTATTGGATACTGCGAACCCGCTCGAACTGGTTTCGCATCTGAAACGGCTGACGCTTACCACCGGTCGCGCTGTCTATGATTGGAGCAGCGAAAACGGCCTCTATCGGCTGGGGATCGAGCACATTTTCATTCCCCGTACCCGCGCGCCGGTCGACGTGCTGGCTTACATTACCAGCAGCCGCCACTATGGCATCTATCTGCTGCGTGACTTCAACGAAGCGCTGAGCCGGCCCGCCGTGGAGCGGCAACTGCTGAAGCTGCTGGAGAAAAAAGATGGCGTGCGTCGCCTGGTATGCCTGATCGGCAAAGGCAATCAGCTGCCGGCAACAATCTCCCCCCACGCCACCCTGCTGCGTTGGGACGCGCGGCGCCAGGCACGGACCATCTAACCCCAGGCAGGCGCGTCGCCTGCCCCACCGACCTTCTCAGCCGCTGCTGCTGGCTAGACGGCGTTAAACCTCGCTCAGGCGAAGCTCCTTTTTGCTCTTAAGCTTCTCGCTAACGCCGTCCGCCAGAGCCGCCCCGCTGCGGCCTGCCATGCCCGCGGTTACCGGCCTTACCGGTCGGGCGTGCTTTCGGCTGCGCCGATTTGGGTTTGGCCTGCAGTGGGATTTCAAACCCGATGCTGCGATACAAAGCATCCACCTCGGTAGGGGTGAGCTCCCGCAGATCGCCGCGGCGCATGTTGCGCGGTAACGCCACCGGCCCGTAGCGCACCCGGATCAAGCGGCTTACGGTCAGCCCCTGCGACTCGAACAGGCGGCGTACCTCACGCTTGCGCCCCTCGCGTAGAACTACGCGGAACCAGTCGTTGGCGCTGCCATCGTCGCTGGTCTGCTCGATGGATTCGAACCGGGCCGGGCCATCATCCAGTTCCACCCCGTTTTGCAGGCGTTCCAGCATCTCCGGCGTCACCTGCCCCAGCACCCGGACGGCGTATTCGCGCTCGATCTCGAACGAGGGATGCATCAGCCGATTGGCGAGCTCGCCATCGGTGGTGAACAGCAACAGTCCGGAGGTGTTGACGTCGAGCCGGCCGATTGCCACCCAGCGGCCGACGGCAAGCCGCGGCAGGCGGTCGAACACCACCGGCCGCTGCTCGGTATCGTGCCGCGTGGTTACCTCGCCGACCGGCTTGTAATAGATCAGCAGCCGCCGGCGCGGCACCTTATTTTCTTCCGTCAGCGGCTTGCCGTCGACCTCGATCCGGTCATCCGCCGTCGCCCGGTCGCCCAGCCGGGCCGGCGCTCCGTTGAGCGTCACCCGCCCAGCGGCAATCCACTGCTCGATCTGCCGCCGCGAGCCATAACCGGCCCTGGCCAAAACTTTCTGTAACTTCTCGCTCATGATTGCCGGTCGTCCGTTGCGGGTGTATCCGCCTGCTCCGGCGGGAAGCGCAGATCCAGCTCTGGATGGATGTCATCCAAGCTGCGCAGCTCCAGCAGAGTCGGTAGTTCGCCCAGGTTTTTCAGGTTGAAGTAATCAAGGAAACGCCGGGTGGTGCCGAACATGGCCGGCCTACCTGGCACGTCGCGGTGGCCGACCACGCGGATCCACTCCCGCTCCTGCAAAGTGCGCATGATCGGCGTGCCGACCGAGACGCCGCGGATCTCCTCGATCTCGGCGCGGGTCACCGGCTGGCGGTAGGCGATCACAGCCAGCGTTTCCAACAGCGCCCGTGAATAGCGCGCCGGCCGCTCCTCCCACAGGCGGGAAATCCATGGCGCCAGCTCCTGGCGCACCTGCAGGCGGTAGCCGCTGGCGACCTCTTTCAATTCGATGCCGCGACCAGCCAGCTCCTCGGCCAGCTGGTCCAGCGCCTGCCGCAAGGCGGCTCGCTCCGGCCGCTCGTTGTCCGGAAACAGGTCCTGGAGCCGGTCCAGCGGCAGCGGCTCGCCGGCCGCCAGCAGCGCGGCCTCGATGATATGCGTCAAACGCGGTCGGGACATGCAAAAACTCTACGCTGCTTTGACGTAAATCGGCGCCCAGACTTCCGCCTGCACCAACTGGATCAGCGATTCCTTCAGGAGCTCGAGAATGGCGAGGAAGGTCACCACTAAGCCGAGTCGCCCTTCTTCCGGCTGAAACAGGGAAGTGAACTCGACGAATTCCTTGGTATCGAGGCGGCTCAGAGTCTCGCTCATCCGCTCGCGCACCGACAGCGCCTCGCGCTGCACCTGGTGGTTAGTGAACAGCTCTGCCCGGGCCAGCACATCCGCCAGAGCCGCCAGCAGCTCCTCCAGACTCACTTCGGGCTGCAGTTTGACCACGGTCCGATCCGGAGCTTCGGCGCTGGCCGGGAAGATATCGCGCGCCACCCGCGGCAAATTACCAAGGTCTTCCGCCGCCGCCTTGTAACGCTCGTATTCCTGCAGCCGCCGCACCAGCTCGGCCCGCGGATCCTCCTCCTCGTCATCGCTCGCTGCCGGCCGCGGCAGCAGCATGCGGGATTTGATCTCGGCCAGCATGGCGGCCATGACCAGATACTCCGCGGCCAGCTCCAGCCGCAGATCCTCCATCAGGGCGATGTACTCGACGTACTGGCGAGTAATCTCGGCGATAGGAATATCGAGTATGTCCAGGTTCTGCCGCCGAATCAGGTACAGCAGCAGATCGAGCGGCCCCTCGAAGGCCTCAAGGAAAACTTCCAGGGCATCCGGCGGAATGTAGAGATCCTGCGGCAGCGTCGTCACCGGCACGCCGCGCACGCGCGCGTTGTGCTCAGTGGCGGTCTCGTCCAGAACTTCCAGTGCGCCGTCGGCCATCAACGATAGTCCAGCCCCATGGCCGCCCGCACTTCCGTCATGGTCTCGCGCGCTACCGCGCGCGCCGCCTCGCAGCCTTCGGCGACGATGTTACGCACCAGGTCCGGATCGCTCTCATATTCCTTGGCGCGCTGCTGGATCGGGCCGAGCTCCGCCTTGACGGCATCGATCACCGGCTGCTTGCACTCCAGGCAGCCGATGCCGGCGCTGCGACAGCCGTTCAAAACCCATTCCTGCGTCTCGTTGTCGGAATAGATTTTGTGGAACTCCCACACCGGACACTTGGTCGGCTCGCCCGGGTCGGTACGGCGCACCCGCGCCGGGTCGGTGGGCATGGTGCGGATCTTCTTCTCGATCTGCTCGGGCTCCTCGCGCAGCGAGATGGTATTGCCGTAGGACTTGGACATCTTGCGGCCGTCCAAGCCGGGCATCTTCGAAGTCGGCGTCAGCAGCGCCTGCGGTTCCGGCAGGATGACCCGGCCGGAGCCGTCCAGGTAACCGAACAGCCGCTCCCGGTCGGCCAGGGTGATGTTTTGTTGCTCGGCCAGCAGCGCCTGCGCCACCGCCAGCGCCTCGGCGTCGCCCTGCTCCTGGTAGCGCTTGCGCAGCGTGTGGTAGAGCTTGGCGTTTTTCTTGCCCATCTTGGCAACAGCCGCTTCCGCCTTGGCTTCAAAGTCATGCTCACGGCCGAACATGTGGTTGAAGCGGCGCGCTATCTCGCGGGTGATCTCGACGTGCGACAGCTGATCCTCGCCCACCGGCACACCGGCGGCCTTGTACATCAGGATGTCCGAGCTCATCAGCAGCGGATAGCCGAGGAAGCCGTAGGTGGCCAGATCCCGCTCCTTCAGCTGTTCCTGCTGATCCTTATAGGTCGGCACGCGCTCCAGCCAGCCGAGCGGCGTGACCATCGACAACAGCAGGTGCAGCTCGGCGTGTTCCTTAACCCGCGACTGCACGAAGATCTTCGCCTGCGCCGGGTTGATGCCGCAGGCCAACCAGTCGATCACCAGCTCCCAGACGCTGTCGGCCAGAATGGCGCGCTCTTCATAGTGCGTAGTCAGCGCATGCCAGTCGGCGATAAAGAAGAAGCACTCGTGCTCTTGCTGCAGCTTGACCCAGTTCTTGAGCACACCGTGATAATGGCCGAGGTGCAGCCTGCCGGTGGGGCGCATGCCGGAGAGGATGCGGCCCTGGAGCGGGTGGTTGGTGGTCAAATTGCCTCCTTATGCAATTCCAAGGACGTGACCGATGGCGCGCATGATAGCTAACACCGGCGGAATCAGCAGCTTGCCGAGAACGCCGGTCACCATGAGCAGCAGCAGGATCACGATTCCGTACGGCTCGATTTGCGCATAAGCCCGTTCCGGCCCCGGCGGCAGTACGCCGCTGACGATACGGCTACCGTCCAGCGGCGGCAGCGGCAGCAGGTTCAGCACCATCAGCACGATATTGATCTGTAAGCCCGCCAAGCCCATCAAGACCAAGCCCTGCGCCATGGTTGGCGACAGCGACGCCGCTCCCGCCGCCAACTTGGCCAACAGCGCCCAGCCGATTGCCATGAGCAGATTCGCCCCCGGCCCGGCCACCGCTACCAGCGCCATGTCGCGCTTCGGGCGCCTCAGGTTCTCCCAGGTGACCGGCACCGGCTTGGCCCAGCCGAAGATGAACCCACTGGTGAAGAACAGCAGCAAGGGAACCAGCACAGTGCCGACCGGGTCGATGTGGCGAATCGGATTCAGGCTGATTCGGCCAAGCCGGCGGGCGGTCTTGTCGCCAAGCCTCTCCGCCGCCCAGCCATGGGCAACTTCATGCAGGGTGATAGCGAACAGGACCGGCAGAACCCAAATCGCCAGCCGCTGCATTTGCAGTGCGAGATCGTCCATCGTGCCTCAGGCTGCTGTAAACGGTGTCGGGTCGCCAGCGCCTTCGCGCAGCACTTGGGGTTGATCGCCGGCCAGATCGACCACCGTACTCGGCTCCAGACTACCGCTGGGGCCGCCATCGACGATTAGATCGACCTGCCGGTTCAGCCGTTCGCGGATTTGTTCCGCATCGTTCAGCGGGTACTCGTCGCCGGGGAGAATCAGGCTGGTCGTCATCAGCGGTTCGTCGAGTTCTTCCAGCAGCGCCATGGTAATGGCGTGCTGCGGCAGGCGGATACCGATGGTTTTGCGTTTCGGATGCTGCAGCATCCGCGGCACCTGCCGGGTGGCCGGTAGAATGAACGTGTACGGTCCAGGGGTGTAGGCCTTCAGCAGCCGATAATTCTGGTTGTTGACCTTGGCATAAGTGGAGATGTCGGAAAGATCGCGGCAAGCCAGGGTAAAGTTGTGCCGCTCATCCAGCTCGCGGATCGCGCGGATGCGATCCAATGCCGATTTCTCGCCAATCCGGCAGCCGAGTGCGTAGGAGGTGTCGGTCGGATAGACAATGACCTGGCCGTTGCGCACCGCTTCCACCACCCGGGCGATGAGCCGCGGCTGCGGTGAAACCGGATGGATGTGCAAAATCTCGCTCATGAAAGCTCTACCATCGGTGATCACGGTCCATTGTACCGGGTTTGCCGGCCATCATACCGATTCAGATACAGCCCGGTATGCTAAGCTCCAACTCTTTTTACTGCAGGCTCAAGGCCTGTCAACCGAGAGAATAGGCTCCGGATGAAGCTTCTTACAGACCTGCTCCCAGTCCTGGTGTTCTTTGCGGTCTACAAGCTGGGCAACATCTACGCGGCAACGGCAGCGGCCA
>DASULL010000537.1:0-10407 GCA_036278215.1 Gammaproteobacteria bacterium
ATCCGTGTTGTAACGCGGAATAACTCCGCCTATCTCGCTAGCAGCCTCTGTCAAAGGCCAAGGATTTTTCGCACAGGATGCGCTGTAGTACCCTGAAACTCAACAGTTTGTGTCCTACAGGTTGCTGTCAGGACTGCTGACGCCGGCGGAGATAGGCGGAAAAAATCCGTCGCAGGTGGCGCGGATAAAGGTGACAGATTTATTTTCCGAACAGCCGTCTAAGCTCGAGGGAAGTCACCGCAGTATTGTCAATGAATCCGTCCTGAGGTCTCCCCACGTGTTAGGCACGACTGATCTCCTGTCGCAGCTTCTTCTGTGCATTCTGTAGGGCTGCGCGAAGGAGTCGTTCTCAGGGTCAGGTCTTGCAATCACGCAGACGTCCGGTCGCAATGATGGATTGCAAGACCTGACCCCGCAGCCCCCTTCTACAAGCTGCGCGCCCAGTGCATGAAAAGTGATTCCACCCGACGCCACTTCAGGCCGCCCGTCATCTGGCTGATCGTCGAGCGCGATTTCGGAGCAGCGCTGCTGCTGTTCGTCATTGCCGGTGCCTCCGACGGGCTGGACGGCTATCTCGCCAAGCGCTTCGACTGGACCAGCGAACTCGGCGGGGTGCTCGATCCCATCGCCGACAAGTTCCTGATGGTGTCCTGCTTCATCGCGCTCACCGGGATCGGCTTGGTGCCGCTGTGGCTGACGCTGATCGTGGTGGCGCGCGATCTGATCATCATCGGCGGCGCTACCGCCTATCACTACCTGGCCGGCGGTTTCAGCGCCGCGCCGACCCTGCTCAGCAAGATCAATACCGGTGTGCAGATCCTGGTGGTGTTGGCGGTGCTGGGCGACGCCTGGCTGCAGCTGCACGTGAGCCTGGCCCCGTTGCTGTGGCTGGCGGCGGCAACGGCGCTGGCGAGCGGCGCTCACTACGTGCTGAGCTGGAGCACCCGGGCGCGGCGGGCGATGCGCCGATGAGCCAACCCGGCCCTGGATGCGCCGTCGTGTGAGTCAGACGGCGTCCAGCTTGATGAGAGACGGGGCGGGCGGCCGCCACTCCGCTTCGGTGACCAGGCGTTCGTAGGTTTCTAGCGCCGCCTGCAGCTCGGCAGAGGGGGCTCCGGTTGCCGCGGCCGGCCGGCTGGTCGGCGCGCGTAGCTTGGCGGCTTGGGCGATGAGCGCATCCGAGTGCTCGAGACCCACCTGCTCGGCCAGGCAAGCGAGTTCGCCGGCCCCGCCATGCAGCAGGGCGTCGAAATCGACGAACACGGCGTTGCTCGGGCGGTGTGCCAGTGCGTGCCGGTAAGCGGCGGTCCAGTATGCGAGCCAGAAGCCGGTGTCGAGGCCGGGCAAGTGCCGGCTGGTATCGATCCAGCCGTCGAAGTCGATTGGCCGCAGTTCCGCGCCGAACTCGAAATGACCGAGCCAGCGCATGTAACTTCGCGAGAAGCGATCGGCCGTCTGTTCGCGCAGGAAACGCTCGTGCTGCGTCATCAGCGAGCCCACGTGGGCCAGCGGATGACGGAACGGAATGAGGATGGTCGCGCTCGGGAAAAGTCGCGCCAGCAGGCCCAGACGGGCGATGTTGGCGTTGTTCTTGGACAGATAGCGCGGCGGCTCGGCGCGATCTGCGCCTTTCAGCAGGATCAGCTTGCGTATCGTGCCGCGCAGTGCCGTGGCGAACGCGTCGACGTCCAGGTCCGGCGCCAGAGGCAGGATACGGTCCGGCTTGACATAGCGCTCTCGCAGATAGCTCAGCCACACGACCTCTTCGAAGGCTTCCGGGCTGTCGAAGGACACCTCCATGCCGTCGCCGTGAGCCCGCTCGCGACGGGTCGCTGCGCGCCGGGACAGCCGGGACAGCCGCTCCCACAACAACGGCGCGAGGATGAAGGGCATGTGCCGATAGGTGAAGGTGGCGAATTCGCCGGTCACATGGAGCATCTCGAGTAGCAGCGTCGTCCCCGAGCGGGGCAGACCGGTGACGAAGACTTCGCGGCCGCCCTCGCAAGCAGTGGCGAGCCGGGAGGCGAACAGGTCTTCCTCGAGTGCGCACAGGGCCTGCTGCACCTTCGGGCTGGCGAAGGCGACGTGGTGGAGCAGGCGGTCGAGCGGGCTATAGGCGTTGGCCGAGGACATGGCGGACTCCGACGTAGGAGAGGCCGGCGAGGGTCAGCAGCAGGATGCCGGCGGGTGACAGCAGTCCGGCCGAGAGATCCTGCTCGGGCACGGCCAGCACTCGGACGGCGGCGACGTAGACGGCAGCGATCACCGCGGCAATGAGCAGCAGCCGGAATCCGACCCCTAGCGACGCGGCGAGCAGCGTCGCCGAGTGGCCGCGGATGAGCCGCTCTTTTTGAGCGTCGTCGAGCGAGCGTGAGGCGAGCACTCCTAGTGACTCTCGGGAAACTTCGAGCACGGCGCGGGTGCGCCGGGGGAGGCCGGTGCGGATGAACATCTCGACGAACACGACGGCCATCGCGGTCAGGACAGCGTAGATCACGCCGATTTCCTCGACGCGACCTCCGCTGCCGCCTTGCGTCGCCGGATCAGGCCCTTCAGTGGATACCAGACCATTCCGATCAGGGCGAGCAGGACTGCGAATACCACGCCTACGATGGCGCCAAGGACACCGACGCCGAGGCCCGGGCCCACGTAGGCCTGGGCCTGAGGGGCCAGCGCGAGCAGCAGGAGGAGAGCCGGGAATAGGTAGGTTCTGCGCATGGTGATTTCTCCTTGGTTGGGGTTATCGGGGGCACTCGGGGAGCGATTCGAAGTGGTCGGCGGCGATCCAGACGGCGTTCTCGACGTGACCGTTGTAGCGCCCTGCGGCGACGAGCGTGTTATTGAACTCGTAGACCTTTTCGCCTTCCGGGGAAACCTCCACCACGCGCCCTTCGCCGGGAACCACCACCAGCACGTTTCCGTTCGGAAGGTGCTGATGGGTGCCCATCGAGTGGGAATAGAAACGGAAGCCACCACCCTCGAAGGCGTTGCTGACCGTGCGGCTGGCGGGGTCGATCAGGGTGATCTCGGAACGGCCTCGGTCGCTGTTGTTGTTGTAAACCGAGATGCGGCCGTCGGCGGTGAAATCCGGGTCATGCTGATAGCGCCACGGCCCCGTGCTCCACCACTTGGTGCGGCCGTTGGTCGGATCCACCACGGCGACCAGGTTGGCGTTGCGCAGGCTGATCAGCAGGTCGCCGGGCGCGAAGTCCGGGAAGTGCTCGGCGAGCGCGCTGCTGAGCGGCTCGATGTCGTTCGGATGGAAGATATCGTCGGATTTGTCGTCCTTCATGTCGACGTAACGCAGGAACTCACGGTTGCTGCGGACGCCGAACACGGCGGCGGTGCCGCCCATCTGCATGATGATGTCCTCGACCAGGCCGATCTCGCGGATGGTGGAGCCGTCCGCCGGATCGAAGTTCACCAGGTACTGGTATTGACTGTAGGAGGAGCCTTCGCCGCGCCAGGTCCAGAAACTGCCGTCGTCCGCGTGCTCGATGGAGTGGTGAAACTGCCCTTCCCTGACCCAGAGTGCTTCGCCGCACGTGTCTAGCCGTGCTAGCGCATCGCCCTTGTCGAAGTTGATCAGCAGCGAGCCGTCGGGAAGCACTTTGAAGCCGTGCGGGGCATCGGACCCGCCGGAGGGGCCGTCGGGGTCGAGCGCGGCGTAGTCGATGGGCCAGGTATGCCGGAGTTGGCCGCGCGTGTCGTACAGCCAGGCCGAGTACCGTCGTTTCGCGTCGTCCCAGCCAAGAATCGCGTAGTAGCCGCCGTTCAGCCGCGCCGGCGCGTGTACCACAACGCGCTCCCGGGGGGCGTCCTCGGGCGCCCGCTTGAACAGACCCTCGGGCACGATGCGGCCGTGCTTAAGCAGCGAGCGCCCCGCGACCTCCATCTGTTCGAGATGCCGGTTCGGCCACAGGTCGAAGCGCTTCACCGCGACGCCGTACGCGAATACCGCGAGGGTCAGCAGGAATGTCGCGCAGGTAATGGGAATCAGCTTAAGACGGCTATCGGCCTTCCGGAGATCAGCCGTGCCTAACACGTGGGGAGACCTCAGGACGGATTCATTGACAGTACTGCGGTGACTTCCCTCGAGCTTAGACAGCGCGGGCATGGCACCTCCGTGTGCCTGATGAATTATTGGTATGGGGGCGGGTGCAGGCCGGACTCGACACGCATGTCAGCCGCTAGCCATTTCCCGCCTGTCTCCACAAGCAAATCCCGTTCCAGCTTGCACCAGGCGTGCTGGCTGCGGCGCCCAGGGGCGCGCGGGCGTCGTCGTCAGGGCCGGCGATGGTCAAGTTGATGCAACAGGTTGACACCTACTTCCACTCGTAGCCGAGCTTGAACAGATAGGCGATGTCGGTCTCGTCGGCACCGGCGACCGGCTGAAAGTCGTGGTCGTAGTTGATCTGGGATAAAGGTGACAGATTTATTTTCCGAACAGCCGTCCAGGCTGGCGGGAAGTCATCGCAGCGTTGTCAATGAATCCGTCCTGAGGTCTTCCCACGTGTTAGGCACGGCTGATCTCCTGCCGCAGTTTCTTCTATGCCTTCTGTAGGGCTGCGCGAGGTGCTCGCTCCTCCGTATCCCCTGGCTCGGCGATGCGATCCGCTACTGATCCGCTCAGCGCGTCAGCGTCTTGCGTGGCCAGCGTTGAGTTGGGCCGACGAGCAAGCGCCGTGCCGGGACGAGAAGGAATCCGGCAGAGTCTAAGGCGCTTGCTCGTCGGCCCGGTGCTTGGCCGGGCCGTAGGCGGTGGCGATGTTGTTGGCGGTGTTGATCAGGGCGATGTGGGAGAAGGCCTGGGGAAAGTTGCCGAGCAGGCGGCGATTGCGCGGGTCGTATTCTTCCGCCAGCAAGCCGAGCTCGTTGCGAATCTGGAGCAGGTGTTCGAACAGGGCGATGGCGTCGTCATGCCGTTTCATCAGCACGTAAGCATCGGCCAGCCAATAGCTGCAAGCGAGGAACACACCTTCGCCATCGGGTAGGCCGTCCGTTGTCTGGTCAGTGCGATAGCGCAGCACCAGACCGTCCACCACCAGCTCGCGCTCGATAGCGGCGACCGTGCCGACAAAGCGTGGATCGTCCGGCGGCAGAAAGCCGACCTGGGCCATGAGCAGCAGTGAGGCGTCCACCGCTGTGCCGCCGTAGTACTGCACGAACGAGTTTTTGTCGGCGTTCCAGCCGTTGCGGCAGACATCGGCATGGATGGTGGCGCGCACCGCGCGCCAGTGCTCGACCGGGCCGCTGAGGCCGTAGCCTTCCACGGCCTTGACCGCCCGGTCGAAGGCGGCCCAGCACATGACCCGTGAGTGCGTGAAGTGACGCTTGCCGCTGCGCACTTCCCACAGGCCTTCGTCCGGCTTGTCCCAGTCTTGCTCCAGCTGGCTGAGCATGGATTTCTGAAACCGCCAAGCGTCGTCGTTGCGCTCCAGCTCGAACCTGCGGCCGACATGCATGGTGTCCATCAGCTCACCCGGCACATCCAATTGCCGCTGGTCGCAGGCAGCGTTACCTACGCGCACCGGGCTGCTGTTTTGATAGCCAGGCAGCCAGGGCAGCTCGAACTCCGTCAGGCGCCGCTCCCCTCCCAAGCCATACATGATCTGCAGCTGCCTCGGGTCGCCGGCGGCTGCCCGTAGCAGCCATAGTCGCCAAGCCTGGGCTTCCTCCCGGTAGCCGGAGGAGAGCAGGGCGTAGAGCGCCAGGGTGGCGTCCCGGATCCAGCAGAAACGGTAGTCCCAGTTGCGGACGCCGCCCGGATCCTCGGGCAGGGACGTGGTCGGGGCGGCGGCGATGCCGCCAGTCGGCTGAAAGGTAAGCGCCTTTAAGGTGATCAAGGAGCGGGCAACCGCATCGCGCCATGCTGGATTGTCGAAGCGCTCGAGATTGCCGCGGTCCAGCCAGTCGCGCCAGAGTTTCTCGGTCTCGTTGAGGCGCAGCTTGCAGTCGGCGAGGGCGCGCGCCGGCTTGTGCGATGGATGGTAGGCCAGGGTGAAAGGGACGATGGCGGAAGCGCCTACACTGAACTCGGCAACGGTGGTGAAATCCTTGCCGCGCACTTCGACCGGGGTATGCAGTTGCAGGGCATCCGGGCCGACGATGGCGCTCAGCCCATAGTCCTGCCGGCGCACCCAGGGCACCAGCCGGCCGTAGCCAAAGCGCATGATCAGCTGCATCCGCAGTTGTACCCGGCCTTCGTCGCCGCGCACCAGCCGGATGAGGTCGACGAACTGCTCGTCGTCGGTGAACGGCATGAAATCGATCAGCGTTACCTTGCCGTCGTCGGTTTCGAAAGTGGTTTCCAGAATGGCCGTGCCCGGCCGGTAGCGGCGCTCGACCCGCCGTATTTCGTCGGCCGGCGCGATCTGCCAGCGGCCATGCTCGGGGCCGCCGAGCAGGGCGGCAAAGCAGGCGTCGGCATCGAAGCGGGGCAGGCACAGCCAATCGATGGAACCGTCCCTCGCTACCAGCGCGCCGGAAACCATGTTGCCGATGAAGCCATAGTCTTCTATCGGTTTGCTCATGGCTCAGCCGTTGCCTCGAAAGGAGGGGTAGAGCGTCATGCCGCCGTCGACGAATACGGTGGTGCCGATCATGTAGTCCGACAGGTCGGAAGCCAGCCAGAGCACGGTGGTCGCGATATCCTCCGGCGCGCCGATCCGGCCGTAGGGAATAAGCTCGAGCAGCGAGCCGAGTGCGGTTTCGTTTTCCCAGACCTGGCGGTTGATCGGTGTGCGGATGGCGCCAGGAGCGATGGCGTTGACGCGGATCCGATGCGGCGCGAGTTCTTGCGCCAGCGATTGCATCAACATCAGAACGCCTCCTTTGGAGGCGGCGTAATTGGTCTGGAAGGCCCAGGGAATGGCCTGGTGCACCGAGCTCATGCAGATGATCTTGCCCAGCGCGCAGGAAACTTCCGGCTGCGGGCCGCGCCGGAAGAATTCCCGCACCGCGGCGCGGGCGCAGAGGAACTGGCCGGTCAGGTTAACGTCGATGACGCGCTGCCATTGCGCCAGGCTCATCTCCTGAAACGGTGCGCCCTGTTCGATTCCAGCGTTGTTGACCAGGATATGGACGGTGCCGAAGTGCTGCACCGCTTCGGCGAACATGGCTTCGACATCCTGCTCCAGGCTGACATCGGCGGCACTGGTTAACACCGTACCGCCGGCGGCCTCGATCTCGGCGACGACTTCGGCAGCGGCGGCGGCGCTGCGCGGCAGGTGATTGACCACCACCTGGGCGCCGGCCTGAGCGAGCGCCAGGGCACTGGCGCGCCCGAGGCCGGAGGTGGCGCCGGTGACAATGGCGACCTGGCCGCTCAGGCCCAGGTCCGGGACATGCTGCAGGTCGGCGGGAGCGGGCAATGCGGCATCCTTGCTCAAGCCGTGGACTCAGGCCAAGTTGGGGGCGGGGGATGTTGAGCAAAAGCGGTGCCGAGCAGAGCCCGCTGGGCAGATCCCGAGTCAGCCGGCCAGTACGCCGCTCTGCTGCAGCCACATGAACAGCCCCGTTCCGGCGGCGATGCTCAGCAGCGCGTTGCCGCGCCAGAGATGAAGGGTGGCGGTGACGGCGATGGCGAGCCAGTGCGGCAGGCCGTAGGGCGCATTCTGTACCGAGACATCTTTCAGCGAGTACATGACCAGTAAGGTCATCACCGCCGGTGGCAGATAGCGCCCCAGATGCAACACCAGCGGGTGCCCGCCGTGGCGGCGCAGCAGCAGAAACGGTATGGCCCGAGTAGTAAAGGTAGCCGCTGCCATCACTGCGGTGGCCAGCAGCAGATAGGTCAAGGCGCTCATGCGTAATCCCGGCGGTTAAGGAACAGCAGCAAGGTGGCAAGGCCGAGCGCGACCAGCAGCATATGCTCGCTGCCGACCGTGAACAGCGCCACGGCGCCACTGGCCAGCGCAACCAAAAATGGCCGCGGATCGCGAACAGCGCGCGCCTGCTCGACCAGCAGGACAACGAACAGAGCCGTCAGAGTAAACTCGAGCCCGCGCGTATCCAGCGTGATGGCAGCGCCGAGCAGCGCGCCCAGGGTACAGCCGGCTATCCAGTAGAACTGGTTCAGGGCGGTGATTTGCAGGTAGAACCGCGGCGCCGCCTCCGGGGCGGGCGGGTTGCTGCTGGTCAGCAGGGCATACGTCTCGTCGGTCAACCCGAACATCAAATAAAGGCGTGACAGGCCCGCCGTTGGAAACCGCGGCGCCAGCGACAGTCCATAGAAGATATGCCGGGCATTCAACAGCAGGGTCGCAAGACCGATTTCCAGCAGCCCGGCGCCGGCCGCCAGCAAACCCACGGCCATAAACTGAGCGGCACCGGCATAGACTGTCGCCGCCATGAGCGTGGCGTAGTACCAGGGGTAGCCAAGCTGCACAAACAGAACGCCGAAGGCGAGGCCGAGCGGCACATAGCCGAACAGTACCGGCCAGGTGGCGCGAAACGCTGCGGAAAAAGAATGGCTTGTCTGCACGATCCGGATTACTGCTGAACGAGCGAAAGCGCTGATGGTAGCTTACGGCGGTGCTCGCCGTCTGTGATCCAAAACGATGCCGCTTTGCGAGCCGGCCAGTCACAGGCCTCCCACCCGGCCGGGCCGGCTTGGCCCGGAGTAAGCCGAAAGAAGCGATTTGCTGACGGCTGGCGCTAGCGCCCGCGGCTGAGCAATGCCCCAGCGGCAAGCCCCACCGCCATTGCACCAAGACCCAGAAACAGCGAGCGCCGCGTTATCCGCAGCTCCCAGCCGGGTGTGAGTCGTTTCGGCAGAAAATGATAATCGACCGCATAGGCGAGGGCGGCGGTCGCGGTGGCACCCAGCACCGCCGCCGGCAGCCCGTGTTTATCGATTTGGTCGCCGTACAGCTTCTGCAAAACCAGCGCCCACCAGACACCGGCGCCGGCGTTGATCAGCAGCCCAGGCAGGGTGTGTCGCCAAGTCGCTTGTTCCACCTCGCCAGCCTCGTCGCCCCAGAAGACGTGCGAAGTGGCGTTGATCGGTGCCAGCGGGCTACCGCTGTCCTGCCGCCCGCGCCAGGCCACCGCAGCGCTGCTGGCAAACGCTGCCGCCGCGCCGGTGACCATGCTGTCCTTCAACGCTTGGCCCCAGTCTTTCATGCCGATGCTCCGTGATCGCTTGGTTGATCCGGCTATCAATGCTGGCAGAGGCGGTGGAGATAAAGGCGGGGCGGTTCACCACCGAGACGCAGAGGAAGGCGGGGGACTAACCACAAAGACACGAAGGACACAAAGGAAGAGGTTTTACTTTGTATTCCTTCGTGACCTTTGTGCCTTTGTGGTGAATCTTTCACCCCGCCGGCCTTTCGTTGAACATGGCGATGCGGCCGCCATCCACGACCAGATCATGGCAGTTGATGAAGCTGGATTCGTCGCTGGCCAGGAACACCGCGGCATGGGCGATGTCGTCCGCCAGACCGGCGCGAGGGGTCGGCGTGGCGTGGGCCAGATTGCGCTCCAGCTTGGCCAGTTTCTGCTGGTTTTCCTCATCGCTCAGCGTGTTGGCGCGGGCCGAGCCGCCCCAGAAAATCGGCGTGGCGATGGCGCCGGGCGAGATGGCGTTGACGCGGATGCCGTGCGCTCCCAGTTCCACGCCGGCGAGCCGGGTCAAGTGGCTGACCGCCGCCTTGGCACCGGAATAGAGATAACCACCTTGGTTAATGCGGTGAGCGGCGATGCTGGAATTATTGATGATGCTGCCACTGCCCTGCTGTTTCATCACCCGGGCTGCATGCTTGATGCCGAACACCGCGCTGCCTACCAGCAGCCGCATGACTTCGGCGAACTGCTCTTCCGTCACCGATTCGACGCTGCTGCGCTCGCCAGCGCCGGCATTGTTGAACAGGCAGTCGAGTCGGCCGAAACGCTCCATGGTCTTATCGATCAAGGCGGCGATGTCGGCTTCCCGCATCACGTCGGTCTGCTGGAAGATGGTTTCGCCGCCAAGCTCTCGTGCCAGCGCTTCGCCTTTATCGACAGTGCGCCCGGCCAGCACCAGCTTGGCGCCTTCCGCGGCGAAGCGGCGGGCGGTGGCTTCACCGATGCCGCTGGTTGCGCCCGTGATGATGGCTACTTTGCCTTGAAGTCGACCGGCCATGAGTACTCCTTCGGTAGATCGGCTATCTTGAACACTTCGGCGCCCGAACCCGCAACGCCCCTGGATTTGTACCGTAGCAGTGTAGCTAATGGGAGTGGGGGTGCGGTCGATGGTTATATGCAGACGCGGTTAGACGAGATACCCGAATGGCTGATTCAGAGATTGCTCCACGCCCCGCCTCGACCCTGATCTTGACCCGCGACACGCCGGCCGGCCTTGAAGTGTTCCTTATGCAGCGCACCCACAAGGCCGTGTTCATGCCGGGCGTTTATGTGTTTCCCGGC
>DASULL010000538.1:0-9023 GCA_036278215.1 Gammaproteobacteria bacterium
AGGGCGAGGAAGCGAGCTTTATCGTTATGGTCGATGGCGAGCATGTACTGCCGCTTGCCAGCAGCCAGGATCACAAGGCCCGCGATGATGGCGACCAAGGTCCAAACACTGGCGGCATGGGCGCTTACTCACCGGCCGGAGTGGTAACCGCCGAGCTGCATGAGCGGATCATGCGCGAGGTGATCGAGCCGACCGTGCGCGGTATGGCCGCTGATGGCCGCCGTTATACCGGCTTTCTCTATGCCGGCTTGATGATAGGCAGCGACGGCAGCTTGCGCGTGCTGGAGTACAACTGCCGCTTGGGTGACCCGGAGACGCAACCGATCCTGCTGCGGCTGCGTTCCGACATGGTCAGCCTGCTGGAAGCCGCTCTGGACGGCAAGCTCGACCAAGTCGAGATCGAGTGGGATCCACGCCCTAGCCTGGGCGTGGTCATGGCTGCCGGTGGTTACCCCGATAACTACAGCAAGGGCCACCTGATCACAGGTCTGCCCACCGAAGAGCTGACCGACCGCAAAGTATTCCACGCTGGCACCAGGCTGACGGAGGAGGGCAAGGTGCTGACCAGTGGTGGTCGGGTACTGTGCGTTTGCGCGCTTGGAGAAACGGTGGCCGACGCCCAGGAAAAAGCCTACGAGCAGGCTCGCCAAATCAGCTGGGAAGGGGCTTTCTACCGCAACGATATCGGTTATCGGGAGATAGCCCGGGAGCGCGGCAACGGCTGATCTGCCAGCCGATCAGCGCTGCAGCTCTGCCAGTAGCGCATTGCAGGCCGCCTGAGTAGAACGACAGGCGGCCGCGCAGAGCGCGCAATGGCGGTGGTGCGAACCATGCCGTTCGCACTCCGAGGCACAGGTGTCGCAGGCTTTCGCCGCAAGCTCCAGCGCGCCACGCAAAAGCTGCCAGTCTGGATGGCCTTGTCGTGTCACTAGCCTGCCGGCCATGAGACAGACGTCGGCGCAATCTTGGCTGAAGCGCACGCAGGCCCGCAGCTGACCGATATCAGCTTCGACGAGGCAGGCATCCGCGCAAAGCGTGCAGCTTTGCGCGCAATCGAACAGCGCCTGGATACAGTTGCTCAGCAGATCGATATCGGCTGCGGTGTTTTCCGGATGTGCTGCCATCCGCTCCCGGATGCCGTGCTTCATGCCGCTGTTCCCTGCTTGCTAGCGTGTAGGCGGTGAGCCTCCTCAGCAGGTAAGGGTTTCGTCCAGCACCCTCAAGCGGGGCGGTTTCTCACGATTGTGGTAAATCAAGCCCTGGTCGATATGCCTTGCCATTTCTCCCGCAGAGAGAAGCTCGGCGGCGGCGCTCAGGCAGAGCGCCGGTCTTTCCCAATTTCCGTTTGGCGGCTCGGCAGTTGCCGATTCATTTGAAAGGGGCGCTAGCCCCGTAGACTGATAATCGGCCAGTTGTGCAGCTCGGCATGGTGGCGGAGGGCATCGTCCGGGTCGACCGCCACCGGGTTTGCAACCCGCTGCAACAGCGGAATGTCATTATGGGAGTCGCTGTAGAACCAGCTGCCGGCGAGATCCACGCCATGGCGGGCAATCCACTCCTCCAGCGCGACTATCTTGCCTTCGCGAAAGGTCGGTACACCGGTATAGCGGCCGGTATAGCGACCATCCAAACACTCGAGCTCGGTTGCCAGCAGGTGCTCAATGCCGAGCAGTTCGGCAATCGGCTCGGTGATAAAGCGGTTGGTGGCAGTAATGATCAGCAGGGTATCGCCGCGGCGGTGATGCTCGGCGATCAGTTTGCGGGCTGCCGGCAGAATCAGCGGCTTGATCTTGTCGGCAATGAATTGGGTGCGCCAGCCATGTAGGAGATCGGGCGCGTGCGCGGCCAGGGGCTGCAGGGCAAACTCCAGATACGCGTGATTATCGAGGGTTCCATTGAGGTAATCCTGGTAGAACTGCTCGTTGCTTGCCGCATACGCAGCGGCATCGACCGCGCCCAGCTCAACCAGATGTTCTCCCCAAAGGTAGTCGCTGTCACCGCCGAGCAGGGTGTTGTCTAGATCGAAAATCGCAAGAGCCAAGGCAGGATTCCTCAATCGGGAGTGGACCGGTGGATTGTAGCGGACGCCGGTATGTGCGCCCAAGATGGCCGGATCGGCGGACAAAAACCAGCTTGTGAATCCGGTTTGCTGCTGTTAGGCCCTTGTGGAAGAATACTGGAAAGGTCCTCAGCATTTTGAGGAAGGTTTCAAGTGATTGACGCGGAAGGATTCAGACCAAACGTCGGGATCATCCTTACCAATAATCGCGGGCAGCTCTTCTGGGGACGCCGGATAGGTCAGAATGCATGGCAGTTCCCGCAGGGCGGCATCAAGCGGCATGAGCGGCCGCTGGATGCCCTCTACCGTGAGTTGGAAGAGGAGGTGGGCCTGTGCGCCAACCAAGTCGAAGTGCTTGGCTATACCCAGGGCTGGCTACGGTACCGCTTGCCTCCATATTTGATCCGGCAGCATCAGCGGCCGCTTTGCATCGGTCAGAAGCAGGTCTGGTTCATGCTGCGTATTCTTGCTGACGACCACGAGGTACGCCTGGATGCTTGCGGCCAGCCGGAATTTGATTATTGGCGCTGGGTCGAATACTGGCATCCGCTACGGGAAGTCGTGTTCTTCAAGCGGGCCGTCTATCGCCGTGCGCTCGGCGAGTTGGCGCCATTGCTTTTCCCCGAAGGAGCTCCAGCGCAGCCGGCCTGGGCCGAGCAACGCCCGCCGAAGCGGCGGCACTCCCGCTAAAGCGCAGGTAAATGTAGGTCCGGCGGTTGCCCCCGTGCGGATTGACGGAGGATGACGCCGCTACCGATGCTCGACACTCTGCATCGCATCGTTCAAGAAGTTAATGCAGCCCGTGGCCTGCCGCACGCGCTTGGCATCATCGTCCGGCGAGTGGCCGAAGCCATGGACGTCGATGTGTGCTCGGTCTACCTCGTCAATCGCGAGGCCGACGAGTACGTGTTAATGGCTACGGTTGGGCTCAACCCCGATGCGGTCGGCAAGGTGCGCCTGCGGCCCAATGAAGGCCTGGTGGGTCTGGTCGGCCAGCGGGCCGAACCGATTAACCTCGACAACGCCGATCAGCACCCCCGCTTTCGCTACTTCCCGGAAACTGGAGAAGAGCGCTTCCACGCTTTCCTCGGCGTGCCTATCATCCATTTTCGCCAAGTCCTAGGCGTGCTGGTTGTGCAGCAGCAGGCGGCACGGCAATTCGACGACGATGAAGTCGCCTTCTTGATGACGATGGCCGCTCAGCTATCGGGGGCGATCGCGCACAGTGAGCTTAATGGCGGCATCGATGGCCTGCAGGACGTCACGCTGCCGCGCGGCGTTGCTCTTCAGGCTATCGCCGGTGCGCCGGGTGTGGCCATTGGCAAGGCGCTAGTGGTCTATGCCTCGGCCGACCTGAACGCGGTGCCGGATCGGCGCATCGATAACCCGGAGCAGGAAGTCGAAGTTTTTCTTGCTGCGGTACAGGCGGTGCGTGAAGAGGTGAGGCGTCTGGCAGATAGTCTGGCTGGGGCGATCCCGGCCGAGGAGCAACTGTTATTCGACGCTTACCTGCGGATGCTGAGCAGCGGCAGCGTGGTCGATGAAACAGTCGGCTTGATCCGTCAGGGCAATTGGGCGCCCGGCGCCTTGCGGGAGACTATCAACAAATACATCAAGATCTTCACGGAGATGGAAGATCCCTACCTCAGCGAGCGGGCTAGCGATATTCGCGATATTGGCCGGCGGCTGCTGATGCGGTTGCAGATGGATAGCGGCGACACGCGTGAGGTACCGCCGAATACCGTCCTAGTTGGCTACGAAATCAGCGCTTCCCAGCTGATTGAGATTCCGCGTGATCGGCTGGTTGGGATCATGTCGGTTCGGGGCTCGGGTAGTTCGCACGCGGCGATACTCGCCCGCGCCCTCGGTGTCCCGGCAGTGATGGGGGTAGGAGACCTGCCGGTCGGCCGCCTGGAAGGCAAGCAGTTGATCGTGGATGGTTACGCCGGCCGCGCATTCATTGAGCCGCCGCCGGCCATTCGCCAGGAATACCGGCGCTTGATCCGCGAGGAAGCCGAGCTGACCGCTGAGCTGCGCTGTCTGCGCAACGTGCCGGCGGAAACCGCCGACGGCGTACGGTTGCAGTTGTATGCCAATACCGGCCTTGTTTCCGACCTGAACTCGTCGCTGGACGTCGGTTGCGACGGCATCGGCCTGCATCGGACCGAGTTCCCGTTCATGGTCCGCGACCGCTTCCCCGGCGAGGAAGAGCAGGTCGCCATTTATCGGCAGGTGCTCGCTGCCTTCGCGCCACGGCCCGTGGTGCTGCGTACGCTCGATGTCGGTGGCGACAAGCCTCTGCCTTATTTTCCGGTGGTCGAGGACAATCCCTTCCTCGGCTGGCGGGGCATCCGTCTGACGCTCGATCATCCCGAGATTTTTCTCACCCAGCTGCGCGCGATGCTGCGGGCTAATGTCGGTCTCGGCAACCTGCGGGTGATGTTCCCGATGATCAGTCACACCGAAGAGGTGGATCAGGCGATTGCTCTGCTCGAGCGTGCCTACAGCGAGCTGCGTGACGAAGGGCATGCAGTCGAACTGCCGCAGGTTGGCGTCATGATCGAGGTGCCGGCAGCGATTTTTCAGGCTGCGGATCTAGCCCGGCGGGTCGACTTCGTCTCCGTCGGCACCAATGATCTGACGCAATACCTGCTGGCGGTCGACCGTAACAACCCGCGGGTCGCCAAACTCTACGACGACTTGCACCCGGCAGTGCTGCGCGCGCTGTGGATGTTGACGCAGACCGTGCAGGCGCAAGGCAAGCCGGTTGCCGTTTGCGGCAGCATGGCGGGAGATCCTGCCGGTGCGCTGCTCTTGATAGGCATGGGTGTAGATAGCCTGAGTATGAGCGCCGCCAGTATCTTGCGAGTCAAGTGGGCGGCGCGCAGCATTGCCTGCCAGCATATGCAGATGCTGCTGGCGCAGGCTCTCGAACTGGAAACCGCGGGGGAAGTGCGGGCGCTGCTGAATGCCACCTTGGAGCAGGCTGGTCTCGGTGGGTTGGTGCGCGCAGGCCGGTAATCAAGCCGGGTCGCCGTAGCCCGCTTGGCAGGTGGAAGATGGAGCGTGTGGCCTGCTTCATAATAAGAACCATTATCAATTGACTCCGTTCCACATCCGCGCTTTACTGCTTTCCTTCATCGGGAGGGCATATGTACGTTTGCGTCTGTCGGGCCGTAACCGATCGCCAGATTCGTGAAGCTGCCGCCGAAGGTGTGCGGACCATGCGCGAGCTGCGCCTGAAGCTGGGCGTATGCAGTGCCTGCGGTAAATGCGGCGAACATGCGAAAGAGATTCTCGACAACACCGGGCGGTTGCAGTCGCCGCGCATATCGGCCGCCTGAACGGCATCTGCTCAGATGCCGCCACACTCGCGCCAACTGCAGGTTCCTGTTAGATGCGATGTCCTGCCACACAGCTGCCGCTCCTGAGCTAGACTGGTTTGGTCTTAGCTTGGCATGCATGGAGGCTGTCGCTGATGAAAGGGGATCCTAAGGTCGTCGAATTCCTCAATCGCGTACTCACCAACGAGCTGACCGCGATCAACCAATATTTCCTGCACGCCCGCATGCTGCGGAACTGGGGGCTGAAGAGATTGGGGGAGAAGGAGTATGAGGAATCGATCGACGAGATGAAGCATGCCGACCGTCTGGTCGAACGTGTTCTTTTCCTGGAAGGGCTGCCCAACCTGCAAGATCTCGGCAAGCTTTACATCGGCGAGGACGTTAAGGAGATTCTGGAGTGCGATCTACGCATGGAGCGTGAAGCCTGTCCGCTACTGCGGGAGGCGATCGCCTACTGTGAATCGGTGCGCGATTACGTAACCCGTGAGCTGCTGGCAGAGATCCTCGCAAGCGAAGAAGGGCATATCGACTGGCTGGAGACGCAGCTCGACCTGATCGAGCGGATCGGCCTGCAGAACTACCAGCAAGCCCAGCTGGAAGGGTCTTCCTGAGACGCCTATTGGGCGCGGAACGGCGAGCTCCCGCCCGCGCCCGATAGGCCGGCAAGAACTGGCCTGAACAGGTTCAGTCGGCGACTCAGAATGGCTTGAGCACCGCCAACAGGACGATCCCGATCAGCACCAGCACGGGAGCTTCGTTGAACCAGCGGTACCAGACGTGCGAGTGCCGGTTGCGATCGTCCCGAAATGCCCGCAGCAGCCGGCCGCACCAGAGATGGTAGATGATCAGGAGGGTTACTAGGGTCAGCTTGATGTGCATCCAACCCTGTTGCAGCAACCCTGGAACCAGCCACAGCATCGCCAAGCCGAAGCTAACCGCCAGCACAGCGCTGGGCGTCATGATGCCGCGGTAAAGCTTACGCTCCATGATCTTGAAGCGGTCGTTGCTCAGCTGATCGGTGCTCATCGCGTGGTACACGAACAGTCGTGGCAGATAGAACAACGCCGCGAACCAAGTCACGATGAAGACAATGTGGAAGGCTTTGAACCAAAGGTAGAGCACGGTCTTTCCTGTCTTCGATGGAGCGGGATTTATGTATTCTTGCTTGTTCGCGGCCGCGGTGGCGCGATAGATTTTGAGCCCTATGCCGTGCCCGCAGCCTGGTCGACAGGGTACAATATTTCGTTCAACTCTGATGTTGGGAGATCAATCGCATGTATAAAGTTGGCATCGTCGGCGGCACTGGCTATACCGGCGTCGAGCTCATGCGACTACTCTCTACCCATCCGCGGGCCGCGCTAACCACCGTAACCTCGCGGGGTAACGTTGGCATGCCTGTCGCCGAAATGTTTCCCAGCTTGCGTGGCGTGCTGGACTTGGAGTTTACCGACCCGAGCATCGAGCAACTTGCCGACTGCGACGTGGTCTTTTTTGCGACCCCGCATGGGACCGCCATGCAGTCGGTTCCACAATTGCTCGAACGCGACGTTAGGGTGATCGACCTCGGGCCTGATTTCCGACTGCGGGACGCAGCCGAGTGGAGTCAGTGGTATAAGCAGGAGCACGCTTGCCCGGAGTTGCTAGGAGAGGCTGTTTACGGTCTGCCGGAGCTTAACCGGGAGGCCATCCGCAGCGCTCGTCTGGTCGCCAACCCCGGCTGTTATCCGACCTGTACCTTGCTCGCTGTCATGCCGCTGCTGGAGCGCGGACTGATCGATACTGAGCGGCTTATCGTCGATGCTAAGTCGGGCGTGTCCGGCGCCGGCCGGCAGGCCCAAGTACGAACTCTGCTGTGCGAGGCCGGTGAAAATTTCTCAGTCTATGGTCTACCGGGCCACCGCCATCACCCTGAAATTTCGCAGCAGCTGGCGCAGATCGCCGGACAACAGGTCGGGCTGGTTTTCGTCCCACACCTGCTGCCAATGAGCCGCGGCATGGAGGCAACTGTGTACGCCGGGCTTGCGCGCAGCGACGTCGAGCTGCAGGATGTGTTCGAGCGTCGCTACGCTAGCGAGACTTTCGTCGATGTGCTGCCTGCGGGTTCTCTGCCTGATACCAAGTCGGTGCGCGGAACCAATATCTGCCGTCTGGCCGTACATCGTTCGGGGGATACGGTTATCGTCGTGTCCGTCATCGACAACCTGACCAAAGGGGCGTCCGGCCAGGCAATCCAGAACATGAACCTGATGCTAGGCCTGGAAGAGACGCTTGGATTGCAAGTTACGGCGGTACTGCCGTGAACCATAACGGCTCGGCGCTGCCTAAATCAGCAGCGCCCGGATATTGAACACGACGTGGAGGCAAGAGATGGCTGAAGTCGCCCAGGAAGAATTCGTATCGCTGATCTTTACCGACGCTGCCGCCAGTAAGGTCCGCGAACTGATTGAAGAAGAGCAAAACGATCAGCTCAAACTGCGGGTGTACATCACCGGCGGCGGCTGCTCGGGTTTTCAGTATGGCTTCACCTTCGATGAGAACATCGAGGAAGGCGACACCAGTATCGAGAAGAATGGTGTCACCTTGCTGGTAGACCCGATGAGCGGTCAGTATCTGCAAGGCGCGGAGATTGACTACGTCGAAGACATTGAAGGTGCTCAGTTCGTTATTCGCAACCCGAATGCTGAGACTACCTGCGGCTGCGGTTCTTCATTCGCTGTCTGACGGCGCGATCTCTCCGATCGCTCCGCTGTAGATTCCTCCAAGCACCACCGGCGCTCTCGCGCCGGTGGCTGCCGGCAGGTTGCCGGTACGCCCTTCCAGTCGTTGGCGCGCGAGCCAGGCAAAGGCACAGGCCTCTACAAAATCCGGGTCAATTCCAAGCACTGCGGTCGATAAGACGGGCAGCGGTGCAAGCAGCTCTGCCAGCCTAGCCATGACGAGGCGGTTGTGCACCCCGCCGCCGCAAACAAGCAGTTTCTCCGTTTCGGCAGCATGCTCCTGCACGGCAGCCGCCACGGATTGCGCGGTCAGCTCGGCCAGTGTCGCTTGCACGTCCTGCGGGCGGCGGACGTGGTTGGTATCGAGACGCCGTTGTAGCCAAGCGCGATTGAAATACTCGGGTCCGGTGCTTTTCGGAGCCGGGCGGGAAAAATACGGATCATCCAGCAGCGCTCCGAGCAAGGCGGGGACGGGTGTTCCGCTAGCTCCCCAGGCACCGTCGGCATCGAACGGTAGGCCCTTTTCGGCCTGAATCCAGCCGTCCAGCAGCGTGTTGGCCGGACCGGTATCGAACCCGCTTACCCCGTCCGGCTTCAGCACAGTGATGTTGGCGATGCCGCCTAGATTGAGGATGCAGCAGGTCTGGCCGGCGGAGCCGAAGATCTCTCGGTGAAACGCTGGAACCAGTGGCGCGCCTTGGCCGCCAGCGGCGACATCGCGCCGGCGAAAATCGGCTACCGTCGTTATCCCGGTCCGCTCAGCGATTATGTTCGGGTCGCCGATCTGCAGGGTGAAGGGCAGATCGCCTGCTGGCGCGTGCCAAATGGTCTGACCGTGGCTGCCGATCGCTGTTACTGCCGAGGCGGGAGTCTCGGCGATGCGCAGCAGATCATGCACCGCAG
>DASULL010000539.1:0-2734 GCA_036278215.1 Gammaproteobacteria bacterium
CTTCGATTTCCTCGGCGGCGGTATAAATGGTTCCAGGCAGCTGCGGATGCGGCTCGGCAGTCTTGGCCGCTATCACGATGTTGGCGCCATCGCGAGCTGCGCGCAGCGCTATGGCTTTGCCGATCCCACGACTCGCCCCGGTGATGAACAGCGTTTTCCCAGCCAGATCCGCCATGACGTCCCTCCCGAAGATCCATACAGCATGCCGCTAAGTTTCGGCAGCGGCATGCCACCTCTCGCCGCATGCCTTATCTATGGCGGCAGCGGCCCTTCCCTTCCAGCCAGCCGTCCTACCGGCATCAGCCTCTGTTTACTGAACGCTCCTGGTCGACAGCCGCAGCCCTCGATTTGCGTTAAAAAACCTAACCCTTGAGCCAGAAACTGAAAGTTCGGGCCAGTTCTTTCTAAAAAAATTCTCCTCAGAAAAAACATACACCGTAGCCACAATAAATCATCAAGTCTTGTGCCAACTGGCTAATTTCCTATGAGGCGAATAAAGCCATAAATATCAAAGAGCGTACGGTTGTCCGGCAACAAAACCGATCTAATCTTTAATAAAACTTATCGGCGAGGAGGAGATTGGAATGATCAGCGCATTCAGTCAAAGTGATCCGCTCGCTCAAAACCTCGTTGAGCGTGTTTGTGTCGGCGACATAACCACCCGGATAGCGGACCTCTATCCCGAGCGGGTCGCCATCATCGACGGTGAGCGGGAGCTCACCTACCGCGAGCTCGACCAACAAGCCAACCGGCTGGGGCATGCCCTGCTCGCGCTCGGCCTACAGGCCCAGGACGTGGTTGGCGTGCTGGCACGCAACTGCTGTGAATTGCTGATTACCTACTTTGCCTGCGCCAAGGCAGGGCTGATCTGCGCCCCGGTGAATCTCGGCCTGCGGCCGGAGGAAATCGCCTACTGTCTGAAGGACGCCCGGGCGCGGGTTCTCATTGTCGAAGACGCGCTGGCTGCGGCCGCAGCTTCCCTGCCAGCGCATCTGCCCGATCTCGAGCGCGTCTATTGGACCGGCGCCGATAGCCGCGCCGACATCGACAAATCCGCCGGTACCTTCGAATCGCTGCTGGCCAGCGGTCAGGACGCGCCGCTCGAGGTCATGGTGCAGGATCGCGATGCTGTTCAGCTGCTCTACACCAGCGGCACCACCGCCCTGCCCAAGGGCGTGCTCACCAGTCACTTGGCCGTCACCATCACGGCGCTGTCCAATAACATCGCCAATCGCCTGCCGGCCGAGCCGAGGGTGCTGGTCAACCTGCCGCTGTTCCACTGCACCGCCATCAACACCCTTGCCGTTCCGACGTTCATCGTCGGTGGCACCATCGTGCTCACCAATGGCTTCGACGCCAAGGAAGCGGCTCGCTTGATCGAGCAGCATCGGATCAGCATGTTCGTTTTCCTGCCCATGATGTACGCCGCGCTGCTGCAGGAGCCGGAGGCCAGAAGCCGGGACTTCTCCTCGGTGAAAGTAGCGCTGTATGCCATGGCGCCGATGCCCGAGTCGCGCTTGCAGGCCGTGCATGAGCTGTTTTCCAACGCCGATGTGATCCTTGGCTCCGGCCAGACCGAATTCACCCCCGCCACCTGTTTGATCCGGCCCGAGCACCAATGGTCGAAAGCCGGCTCCTGGGGGACGGCCACGCCGATGACCCAGATCGCCATCATGGACGACCACGGCAAGCTGCTGCCCCGCGGTGAGGTCGGTGAGATCGTCTACCGCGGCCCTCAGGTGATGAACGGCTATCTGAATCAGCCGGAGCTGACCGCCGAAACCTTCAAGCATGGCTGGTTCCACAGCGGCGATGTCGCCTGGATGGATGAAGACGGCGCCATCTGGTTCACCGACCGCAAGAAGGACCTGATCAAGACCGGCGGCGAGAACGTCACCTCCATTGAGGTGGAGCGCTGCCTGATGGAGCATCCCGGCGTTGCCGAAGCCGCCGTCATCGGCCTGCCTCACCCGCACTGGGGCGAAGCCGTCACCGCCTCCGTGCTCCGCAAGCCCGGCGCGGAGGTCGACGAGCAAGACCTCCTACGGCACTGTCGAGAGCGCCTAGCCGGCTTCAAGGTACCTAAAGCCATCGTGTTCGAAGGGGAGTTCCCGCGCACCGGCACCGGCAAGATTCAGAAGCACGTTCTCCGCAAGCAGCTGGAGGCTCTGTATACGACCTGACGTCCAGACCGATACACACCCAACCGCTGCGCCGTCCGCCAGACGGCGCAGCGCCATGCCGGGCCGCAGTCGTGCGGCCATCCGCAGGAGAGCGAGTCAATGCGATTGACGCCAGAGCACAAGAGCCTGTCCGAGTCGGTAAAGAAATTCGTCGCTACCGAGATCAACCCATATGTCGAAGCTTGGGAGCAGGAAGGCATGTTCCCCGCTCACCAGCTGTTCAAGAAGATGGGCGACCTTGGGTTCCTCGGCATCACCAAGCCGGAGCAATTCGGCGGCATGGGGCTGGACTGGAGCTACAACATGGTCTTCTGCGAGGCCATGGGAGAAGTGAACGGCGGCTCGATTCCAATGGCCGTCGGTGTGCAGACCGACATGGCCACTCCGGCGCTGGCTAAATTCGGCTCCGACCAACTTCGCGAAGAATTCCTCACGCCCGCCATCGCCGGCGACTACGTCGCCTGCATCGGCGTCTCCGAGCCGGGTGCCGGCTCCGACGTCAGCTCGATCCGCACGACCGCCCGCAAGGACGGCGGCGACTACCTCATCAA
>DASULL010000540.1:0-3753 GCA_036278215.1 Gammaproteobacteria bacterium
CAGTTGCCGGCCGTGGCGATCGCGAACGGTAATCACGGCAGCTTGGGACATGGCATCGGCGACCCGCTCGCGGGCGCTGCGGGTCCGCAGGGGGCCGGCGCTGACCGCATAGACCATCACCGGCACACCTAATTCGTGAGCCAGGTTGACCTCGCGTAGATAGACTTCCGCTTCGTCGTCGTAGAGGATGCCGCCGCCGCCGAATATCAGCACGTCGAGATCGGCAACCGCCGTTTTAGCCTCTGCCCGGCTGATGTCTCGCACCGGCACGGCGTGTTCGACATCGTGCCGTCGCAGGGTGTCCTCGGCGTTGCGCGAGAACACCACGATCTCGGCAGGCAGCGCGGCGCGTAGCTGAGCGATGATCGACTTGAGGATGGCCTCGTCGCCCAGGTTAAGACCACCGTACGATCCGGTTACGCCGATACGCAGTTGGTTCGCCAAGTGCCGCGCTCCCGCAAGCTCTTCTGTTCGACTCGGCAAGAGATGCCGACAGCAGACCCGATTGCAAGCGGGGGAGTATCCTAGGCTGCTTAGCAGCCTTGCTAAGCGCCACGATGTGGCTTTCTAGCGAACGGTGCCTTCGTCATCCTCGTCGTCGGCGGTAGCTGTGCGCTCGAGTTCTTCCTCCTCGCCGAGCTGCTGCTGGTGCTGCCACAGCCGGGCATAGGCGCCGCCGGCGGCGATCAGCGCGGCATGCTTGCCCTGTTCGACGATGCGGCCGCGCTCCAGCACGATGATGTTGTCGGCATCCATGATGGTCGACAGACGGTGGGCGATCACCAGGGTGGTACGGCGAACGGCGACTTCGTTCAAGGCCGCCAGAATCGCCCGTTCCGAGCGCGAATCCAGCGACGACGTGGCTTCGTCGAAGATCAGGATGGGTGGGTCCTTCAGCAGCATGCGAGCAATGGCAATGCGCTGTTTCTCGCCGCCCGAGACCTTGAGGCCGCGCTCGCCGACTTTGGTGTCGTAGCCATCCGGCAGTTGGGCGATGAAACCATCCAGATGCGCCAGCCGCGCCGCCCGTTCGACTTCCGCCCGGGTAGCGTCCGGGCGGCCGTAGGCGATGTTGTAGTAGATGGTGTCGTTGAACAGCACCGTGTCCTGCGGTACCACGCCGATGGCGGCCCGCAGGCTGGCCTGGGTGACCTCGCGGATATCGTGACCGTCGATGGTGATGCGGCCGGCAGCGACATCGTAGAAGCGGAACAGCAGCCGTGCCAACGTTGATTTGCCGGCGCCACTGCCGCCAACCACGGCGACCTTATGCCCGGCGGGAATAGTGAAGCTGACGTCGTGCAGGATCGGCCGGTCGGGGCGGTAGGCGAAATCAACCTGCTCAAAGCGTACCGTTGGGCCGCTTATTGCCAGCGGTTTGGCGTCGGCGGCGTCCACCACCGCGGGCTGCTCGCCCAGCAGGCGAAACATCCGCTCGATGCTGACCAGCGCCTGGCGAATTTCCCGATAGACAAAGCCGAGGAAGTTCAATGGGATGAACAGCTGGATCATGTAGGCGTTGATCATCACCAGGTCGCCTAGCGTCAGCTTACCCGCTACTACCTGGTAACTTGCCATGATCATCATGATCGTTACCGCGGCGGCAATGATCAGCGCCTGGCCGGCATTAAGCCCCGCCAGCGAGATGCGGTTGTTCAGCCGAGCCCGCTCCCATTGCGCCAGATCGCGGTCGTACTGGGCCGCTTCGAACTCCTCGTTGTTGAAGTACTTGACGGTTTCGTAGTTGAGTAGGCTGTCGATCGCCCGGGTGTTGGAGCGGCTGTCCAGTTCGTTAGACTCGCGCACGAAGCGGGTGCGCCACTCGGTGACCACGATCGAGAACACGGCGTAGAGCAGTACCGACACAACGACGACGGTGACGTACTCCAGGTCGAACTGGGTCAGCAGCACCACTGCGACCAGAGCGATTTCCAGCAAGGTCGGCAGAATGTTGAACAGCATGAAGCGCAGCAGAAAGCTGATGCCGGTGGTGCCGCGCTCGATGTCGCGGGCCAGTCCGCCGGTGCGGCGCGACAGGTGGAAGTTGAGTTCCAACCGGTGCAGATGGCGGAACACCTGCAGCGCCACCCGCCGCATAGCCCGCTCGGCGACCCGGGCGAACACGGCGTCGCGCAGCTCGCCGAAGAATACCGCGCTAAAGCGCAACACGCCGTAAGCTGCCAGCAGCGCCAGGGGCACGGCGATTGCCGTTGTCGCGGTCTTGCTGGCGTCCAAGTCGTCGACGATATGCTTGAGCGCAAGCGGGACGGCGACGTTCGCTAGCTTGGCTGCCACAAGGAGGACCATCGCCAGGAACGCTCGTTGTGGGAATTCCAGCAGATAAGGCCACAGGCTCTTGATTATTCGCCAGTTGGGCCGCTGATCCTGCGAGGAGAAATCACTGTTTGTACGCATCGAAGAGACCTAGAAAAACACGACTGGGAAGGGGGCAAGCACCATCGTAACGGGGCGCGAATACCATTTGCAGCAGTACCGGACGCTGGGGAGCTTGCTTGAAGTCGCCTGAGACTTTTTCACAGAAAACCAAATCCCGCGGCCGTCGTGATTAGGATGAAAAATAATTGGTCCTCCAGTCGGCTGGCCAAGCCGCAACCCGTTGGCCGGCGCGGCGAAGGGAGGCGTCGATTTCTCCTGAGGAGTGTTGCGGGAAGCAGGGACACCGGCATAGGGGCTGCTCGGCGACGAGGTGGATCGAAAGGCCTGCAACACGGGTCACGCCTGTGACCAGGGCGCGCAACGCTCAGAGGGGCATGCGCATGGCTCGCGGCTTCTGAGGAACACATAGTGCCACAGGAGCTGGCTGAATTCGCCGCCAGCTACGCGGCAGCATGGCCCGCATTGGCAATGCTGGCGAGCTGGCTGGGAAAGCGCCGGAGTAAAATGGGGGCGCGAGCTCGAAAGTCTTAGCAGAGCGATGTGCGCGGATCCCGGGGGCGTGGGAAGTTGCCCAACTGTAAGCTTGAGCAGCCCAGCTTGTGCCGGATGCTCGGCTCGTCCGGAGAGGGCATGAGGATTGCCCCTGATAAGGCCGATGACTCTTGCCTTCCGCAAGCCAGGTGTCAGATCAAAGCGCGACTACTACACATATGCAGGGCTGTGCTGGCAGTCATTCACCGCACAGGGATAGGCTGGCGCCTTGGCGCCAGCTCATACGAGGTAAGCGGAGCGCTTACTGCTTTGTAGCGGCAGGGGACAGAACCGGCTCGACCTTGCCGTTGATGACCGTTCCAACCGGAGTAATGCCGCCGAAGCTGCCGGTGGCGTCGACGTCGGTATAGCCGATTGGGTTGCGATGCTCCGGCAGAGTCTTGAGCGCCTCGCCGATGTTGGCGCGGATCGCTCGGGCATCAGTGACAGTGCCCGCGTGCTTCATCGCTTCGATGACCACATGGGCACCGAAGTAGTTGTAGGCGATCTCGGAGCTGGGGTCCTTGCCATAGAGTGCGCGGAACCGCTTGACGTATTCTTGTGCGCCGGGGCGCTGTACGTCGTATACCAGCGGCATGACACCCACTGCGCCTTCCAGCAGCTTCAGGCCACCGTTCACCCGCGCCATCTCATCGAGTTTAGCCTGGTCCATGACGATGAAGCCGCCCTTGAAGCCCAGCTCACGCGCCTGTTTCACAACCAGTGCGGTCGGCTCGGAGGCGCCGCCGATGAACAGCACATCCGGCTTGGCGGCCAGCACCCGGCTGACGCCGCTGTAGAAGTCGGTGTCCTTGTTGTAGTCCA
>DASULL010000541.1:0-6970 GCA_036278215.1 Gammaproteobacteria bacterium
CGGCGGCTCTAACGAGATTCAAAAGAACATCATCGCCAAGATGATCCTCGGACTCTAGGAGGCCGAACCATGGATTTCAGACTGACTGACGAGCAGCGCATGCTGCAGGACACCGTGGCTCGGCTGATGCGCGAGCAGTACAGTTTCGAGACCCGGCAGAAGCTAGTGGAAACCGAGGACGGCTTCAGCCGGGAAATCTGGGCGCAATATGCCGAACTCGGCCTGCTGGCAATCGGCCTGTCGGAAGATGCTGGCGGTTTCGGCGGTGCTATCGAGCTGATGCTGGTTGCCCAGGAACTGGGCCGTGGGCTGGCGCTGGAGCCGTTCCTGGCGACCGTAGTGCTGGGCGGCAGCCTGATCGATGCGGCCGGCTCCGCGGCGCAGAAGGAAGACCTGCTGGGACGGCTGGTCGGCGGCGAGCTGCTGCTGGCGTTCGCCCATGGCGAACCGCAGTCGCGCTACAGCCTGACCGAAGTCCAGACCCGCGCCGAGCGTAGCGGCGACAGCTGGAAGCTATCGGGCCACAAGGCCGTGGTCCTGCACGGCGATACTGCTGACCTGCTGATCGTTTCCGCCCGTGTCGGCGGCGATATCCGCGATCGCGACGGTATCGGCCTGTTCCTGGTCGATCCGAGAGCTGACGGTGTTCGGGTGCGCGGCTACCAGACCATCGACGGTCTGCGGGCGGCGGAGGTATTCCTGGACGGCGTCCAGGTTGGCAACGACGCCTGCCTCGGCGAGCCCGGCAAGGCTTATCCGGCCATCGAGTATGCGGTCGGCCGCGGCGTCGTCGCGCTCTGTGCCGAAGCCGTGGGCGCAATGGAAGTCACCAACGAGTTCACGCTCGACTACCTGAAGACCCGCAAGCAGTTCGGCGTGCCGATCGGCAAATTCCAGGTGCTGCAGCATCGCATGGTCGACATGCAGATTGCCCTTGAGCAGTCCCGCTCAATGGCGATCCTGGTGGCCAGCCGGCTGGAGGCGGAAGAGGCCGAGCGCGAGCGCGCCGTCAGTGCCGCCAAGCACTATATCGGCAAGGCCGGCCGCTTCATCTCCGAGCAGGCGATCCAGCTGCATGGCGGTATCGGCATGACCTGGGAATACGCCATGGCGCATTACGCCAAGCGCCTGGTGATGATCGACCATCAGCTCGGTGACACCGAGTTCCACCTGGAGCGCTTCGCCGCGCTGATGCAGACCACGGATGAAACGGCAGCTTAGGCTGCCGTTTTCTCGCCAGGTTTTCTTACACAGTCTGCGCCGGCCAGTACGGCGCCGCAGGTAGGTTTCTATGGACGCCAAAATCGTCAATCGCCGCGATCTCGACTTCCTCCTGTACGAGCTGCTCGACGTGGAAGCGTTGACGCGTCGCCCGCGCTACGCCGAGCACGATCGGGAAACCTTCGATTCCGCCGTCGATCTGGCCTTGCGCATCGCCAGCGAGAAATTTGCGCCGCATAACCGCATTGCCGATGCCAACGAACCGCAGTTCGACGGCGAGCGCGTCAGCATGATCCCCGAGGTCAAGGAGGCGGTGGACGCGTACTGCGAAGCCGGCCTGATGATGGCTTCGCACGATTACGAGCTCGGCGGCATGCAGCTGCCGTTTACTCTGGCGCAGGCGGCGCTGGCCCTGATCAAGGGTGCCAACGTCAGCACCTCGGCCTACGTCATGCTGACCGCCTCGGCCGCCAACCTGCTGCTGGCGCACGGCAGCGAAGAGCAAAAAAACACCTTTGCCATGCCGATGCTGGCTGGGCGCTATTTCGGCACCATGGTGCTTACCGAGCCGCAGGCCGGTTCTTCGCTCGGCGATATTCGTACCACTGCGGAACCAGCCGAAGACGGCAGCTACCGCATCAAGGGCAATAAGATCTTCATCTCCGCCGGCGACCACGAGTTATCCGAGAACATCGTCCATCTGGTGCTGGCCCGGATCAAGGGTGCGCCGGCCGGGGTCAAGGGCATCTCGCTGTTCATCGTGCCCAAGTTCCTCGTGAACGCCGACGGCAGCCTGGGCGAGCGCAATGACGTGGCGCTAGCCGGTCTGATCCACAAAATGGGCTACCGCGGCACCACCTCCACCATGCTCAACTTCGGTGAGCAGGGCGGGGCGGTCGGCTATTTGATCGGCGAGCCCAACAAGGGCTTGGCGTACATGTTCCACATGATGAACGCTGCCCGCATCGGCGTCGGTCTCGGCGCTACTATGCTCGGCTATGCCGGCTATCTGGAGTCGCTGGAATACGCCCGCACCCGCAAGCAGGGTCGCTTGCTCGACAACAAAGATCCAAACGCACCGCCGGCGACCATCATCGACCACCCCGACGTGCGCCGCATGCTGTTGGCGCAGAAAGCCTCGGTCGAAGGCTCGCTGGCGCTTTGTCTGTACGCCGCTCGTCAACTCGACGATCAGCGCACCGCCGAGAGCGAGCAGGAACGCCAGGAGGCGGAGCTGCTGCTCGATATTCTGACGCCGCTGGTCAAAGCCTGGACCTCGCACTACTGCCTGGAAGCCAACAGCCAGGCGATTCAGATCTTCGGCGGCTACGGCTACACCCGCGAGTATCCGGTCGAGCAGATCTACCGCGACAATCGGCTCAATCCCATCCACGAGGGCACCAACGGTATCCAGGGCCTGGATCTGCTGGGCCGCAAGGTGCGCCTACACGACGGTGCCGCTCTCAAGCTGCTGACCCAGCGGATGGAGGAAACCATCAGTGAGGCTGCCGCAGCCGGAGGGATGCTCTCCGCCTGGGCGCAGGAACTGAAAACGGCGCTGGAGACCGTTACCGACGTCACCAAAGTTCTGCTGGCGCGTGCTGCCGAAGGCGAAACTTCTCTAGCGTTTGGTAATGCCTGGCATTACCTCGACATGATGGGGCATACCGTGGTGGCCTGGCTCTGGCTGAAGCAGGCGTTGCTCGCTCAGCGCGCCAGCGACGCCGGCCGCGGCGATGATTTCTACCGCGGCAAGACCCTGACCTGTCGATATTTCTTCCTGTACGAGCTGCCGAAAGTCGAGCGGCAGGCCGCTTTGCTGCGGCGGCTGGACGACACACTGCTGCAGGCCAGGGAAGAGTATTTCTAACGGAACTGCCGGATCGACCAGCATGGATGAGGATGTCCTGCGAGCGATGCTGAAATGGCCGAACGTGCCCGCACTGTTCGGCTGGCTGCAGCTCGACCGCCGCGGCAACTGGCATATCCAGGACCAGCGCGTCGATCGCGACGCGCTGGTAGCTTTCATCGGGCGTAACTACGCGCACGATGAGCAAGGCCGCTGGTATTTCCAAAACGGCCCGCAACGCGGCTACGTCGCTCTCGAGTACACCCCCTGGGTGCTACGGGCGCAGTTGGATGGGACGCTCCAGACCCACACCGGGCTGGAAGTACGGCAGGTCGCGGCGGGGTTCATCGATGAAAACGGCAGTCTGCTGCTGAGTTTCGACGACAACGTCGGCTTGCTGACCGATACCGATCTCGACTGGGCGATCGCCCGGTTCCAGCGGTGCGACGGCCGGCCAGTGGACGATGTCGGCATCGGCGAGGCGTTGGAGCAGCTCCAGTCCGGGACACCGGCCGATCTGGCGCTCCATTACCAAGGAAAGCCGGTGCCGCTTACTTATCTGCATAGTGACGAGGTACCCGTGCGGTTTGGTTTCGTACGCGAGCCGACGCCGGGCGAGGGAGGGGAGGCTGCGGGGGCACAGAGGACGTAGAGGCAAGAGAGCGGAATCTGAAGATTCATCACCAAGGCACAAACCTGCCTGTTCGGTTACTCCAACGCCTTGCTCTGTAGTGAACCTTCTCTCCCAACAATTATTTCAAGAGGAGAGGTTGCGATGAGTTCGCCTGTCAATGTTCTGGTTATCGGTGCCGGCGCCATCGGCGGTTTTTACGGCGCCATTCTGAGCCGTGCCGGTGCCAGGGTGTCCGTTCTGGCGCGGTCCGATGCCGCTGTATTGAAGGAGCGCGGCTACAAAATCCAGAGTCCGCTGGGTGACCTGTCGTACCGGCCGGCCGAGGTTTACGCCTCGGCAGAAGAAATAACTACCCCGCCAGATTATCTGATCGTCGCGCTGAAAGTGGTCGAAGGGGTGGATCGTGTCGGTATCATCCGCCCAGCGGTGGGTCCGAACACTGCTATCGTTTTGATCCAGAACGGCATAGGCATCGAGCAAGAAGTCGCCGAAGCTTTCCCGAACAATCCGCTGATCAGCTGCCTGGCCTTCATTGCAGTCAGCCGGATCGCTCCGGGCGAGCTGGATCACAAGGCTTATGGAGCGCTCACTTTCGGCGATTATCCGAAAGGCGCCGGAAAGCAAGCTCAGCGCTTTGCCGAGCTGCTCCAGGCTGGCGGGGTGGAAAGCCGTCTCAGCGAAGACGTGGTCGCCGAGCGCTGGCGCAAGTGCGTCTGGAATACCCCGTTCAATCCAGCTTCCGTGCTTGCTGGCGGCGCCGATACGCAGACGCTGCTGACTACGGCAGGCGGCGAGGAGCTGATTCGCGGTTTCATGGAGGAAGTGTGCGCCACCGCTGCCGCTGATGGTTATCCGCTGCCGGATGGAATCATCGACGGCAACATCCGCAGCACTCTGAAGATGCCGGCCTACCATAACAGCATGGCTCTTGATTTCTTGAATGGTCGCGAGATGGAAATCGAGCCGATTCTCGGTAACGTGGTTCGCATTGCCGAGCGGCATGGTGTGCCTGTTCCCAGGCTCGCCACCATGTATGCACTGCTGCAGCTGCTAGTGGCCAATCGCGCCAAGAGCGGGCGGTAAAAACTCGCGTTGAGGGGCCGGAGGAGAGAAGGCTCAGCCACCAAGTCATAAGCCGCTTAGAGTACGCAGGACGGCTTTTCCTTCGTGCCTTTTCGCGTCTGCTTGTGCCTTCAGGGGCAGTCCCGATTCTTTCCCAGTCCCCAAGTGGCGAATTATCCGCCACACCCTAGAGACAAGAGAGGAACTAGCGATGCGTGCATGGTTGATTGAAAAAAGCCAGGACGGCCAGTCAGGCGTGGCCTTGCGTGAGATCGAGCCGCCTGCCCTTGGCCCAGGCGATATTCGAGTTCGAGTCGAGGCCATCGGCGTCAATCGCGCCGATCTATTGCAGGTACGCGGCGCCTATCCGGCGCCGCCAGGAGTCGATCCCCGTATTCCGGGGCTGGAGTACGCCGGTACCGTAATCGAGATCGGTGCCAGAACGCAGCTGTACAAGGTCGGTGACCGTGTCATGGGTCTGGTGCCTGGTGGCTCTTACGCTGAACAGGTCGTTACTACCGAGCGGGAAGCGATTGCCGTACCAGACGGCATCGACATGGTTACCGCTGCCTCGATACCGGAAGATTTCATGACTGCTTACCGAGCCCTGTTCATCGAGGGCGGGTTGCAGTCAGGGCAGTGGGCTCTGATCCGACCGGCGACCGCCGGCGTGGGTCTCGCTGCGGTCCAGCTAGTTCGCGCCCTCGGAGCACGCAGCCTAGGCACCAGCCGCAGTCAGGAGCGGTTGCAGGAAGCGGTAAAGCACGGCTTGGACGTGCCTTTGCTGGAAGGTGCCGGCGAGCTGCCGCAGCGGGTCCGTGAAGCTACTGGCGGTGCCGGCGCTGCGGTCATTTTGGACATGCTGGGCGGTCAGGCGTTCAGCGATAACCTTGCCAGCCTGATGCTGGAGGGCACCATGGTGATGATCGGCCGCCTCACCCCCGGCAGTGGCGAGCTGGATCCGGGACAGATGCTGATGCGTCGGCTGCGCCTGCGCGGCATGACCATGCGGGCCCAACCGCTGGAAGAGCGCATACGTATCGCCCGCATCTTCAGCGAGCGGCTGTTGCCGTTGTTCGAGCGGGGCCATCTGCAGCCGATGGTGTCGCTGGTGCATGCCTTTGAGGAGGCGCCGCAGGCGCATGCCGACATGGCCGCCAACAAGCATCTGGGCAAAATCGTACTCCGCGTCGGCTAAGAGTTGATGCGAGGCCGCGCCTGTTGCCCGATACCGGGAATCGGGCTTATCTCGGCAGGGATGATCTGACATCGAACGATCGGCGCCACGGCGCCGCCTTACAGATAGAAGCAAGAGGAGAGAGCTCCATGGGTCTGAGCGAAGCTAACCTTATCTCGAAACCGCCCGCCGGGATGTCGGAGGCCGAATGGCAAGTCCGGGTCGAGCTGGCCGCCTGTTATCGGCTGGTTTCTCATTTCGGTTGGGACGATTTGATCTTCACTCACCTTTCCGCTCGTGTGCCTGGGCCGGAGCACCATTTCCTGATCAACCCGTACGGTTGGCTGTTCAATGAGATCACCGCTTCGTCCCTGGTGAAGGTCGACCAGGACGGCAACATCGTCGATCCGGGTGAGAATAAGCGGGTCAACCCGGCCGGCTTTACCATTCACAGCGCGGTTCACATGGCGCGGGCCGATGCCGGCGCGGTGATCCACCTGCATGCAGCCGACGGCGTAGCCGTTTCCGCACATGCGGACGGTCTGCTGCCGTTGAGCCAGACGGCCATGCTGGTGCACAAGCACGTCGCCTATCACGAGTTCGAAGGCGTCGCCCTCAATCTGGAAGAGCGCGAGCGGCTGATCGCCGATCTGGGCGAAAAGAACGTCATGCTACTGCGCAACCACGGCACGCTGACCGTCGGCCGCACCGTACCGGAAGCCTTCATCTGGATGTACTTCCTGATGCAGGCCTGCGAGATCCAGGTTAAGACTCTGGCCGGCGGCAAGCCTCACTTCCCACCCAAGGCGGCCATCGAAACCACTTACGGCCAGTCGGATGGCCTGCCGATGGTGGCCAATCTTGCTTGGAAGCCGCTGCTGCGTATGCTGGATCGGACCCAGCCGGAGTACAAGGAGTAAGGCGGGAATAGACGGCGGCCGAAGAAGACGCCGAGGAAGATTCGCTACCAAGGCACTAAGCACACTCGGTGCCTTGGTAGTTTGTAGATTGGTCTTCTGGCCGCCTT
>DASULL010000542.1:0-6179 GCA_036278215.1 Gammaproteobacteria bacterium
GTCAGTCGGTCCTGGCGGTTGCGAATATAGGCAAGCTCGGCATCGTTGGCGGTACGTTGTGCGTCCAGCACTTCGAGAAAGGGTGAATAGCCGGATTCGTAGCGGATTTCCGCCAGTCGCAGGGCCTTCTCCGCTGCGCTCATCCGCGCCGCCAGCGCCTGCTCAATCTCGGCCGTCTGCTGCACCGAGATCAAGGCATCGTTGACATCCCGGAAGGCGTTGCGGACGACACCAACGTAGCGCGCCAGGGCCTCTTGCTGGGTTGCCGTAGCCTGGTCGACCCGGGCACGGCGCCGGCCGGCGTCGAAAATAGGCACATCCAGGCGCCCGCCCAGCGACCAAATCGCTGAGCCGCCGGCAAAGAGATCCGCCAGTTCGCTGCTTTCGCTGCCAAACTGGCCCGTTAGAGAAATCGATGGAAATAGCGCTGCCTTGGCGATGCCGATGTTGGCATTGGCAGCGATCAGGCGGGCCTCGGCTTCGCGCACATCCGGCCGGGCGTCCAGCAGCGCCGACGGCAACCCGGGCGGCGGCATGGGCGGCAGCGGCAACTCCTGCAACTGCTCCGCCGCAATCCGTATATCGACCTGCCCGATCAGAGCACCCAGCTGGCTCTCCACCAGACGGCGCTGACGCTGCAAGTCGATCAGCTGCGCCGCCGCCGTAGCGTACGCTACTTCCGCCTGCTGCAGGTCCAGCGGCGAGGCAATCCCGCCCTGGTAGCGGCTGCGGATCAGGCGGCGCGTCCGCTGGCGGTTTTCCAGCGTTTGCTCGGACACGGCAACCTGCGCATCCAGTGCCCGCAAGGCAACATAGACTTGCGCCACCGCGCCAGTCAGCGACAGCGCCACCGTGTCGCGGGCATAGCGGCTGCCCACCGCCTGCGCCAGGGCCGCCTCACGGGCACGCCGCAACCGGCCCCAGAAATCGAGTTCAAAGCTGGTCGTGACCGCAGCCCGGAAGCTGTTGCGGACCGCCGGTGCCCCGATCCGCCCTATGTTTTCGCTGACTCGGGCGCGGGCGGCCGTGCCGCTGCCAGTGACTTCCGGCAGTAGTGCTGCTCCCGCTTCCCGCAGCACAGCATCGGCCCGCTCGACCGCCGCTACCGCCTGCTGCAGATCGGTGTTGTTGGTTAACGCCGCCTGCACTAGCTCGACCAGCAAGGGATCGTTGAACTCCCCCCACCAAGTCTGGCTGACGCCCGCTGCCGCCGGCTCCCCTGCGGCAGCGGCAAACCGGCCCGGCAGCTCGATCGACGGCCGGCGGTAATCGGGCCCGACCATGCAGCCGGACAGCAACGTAACCGCCAAAGCCAGCGGTAAAGATAAGCGTGCCGCCCTCATACCGATGCCTCGTCCGCTTCGACGGCACCGCGCCGCTCGGCGCCGAACCGGGCCAGCCAGTAGAAGAACACCGGCACGAACAAGGTGGCGATGAAAGTGGCAGCGAGCATGCCTCCGAACACCCCCGTTCCCATCGACTGGCGCGCTGCCGCGCCGGCGCCACTGGCGAACACCAGCGGCACGACGCCGAGCACGAAAGCGAGCGAAGTCATCACGATCGGCCGGAAACGCAGCCGCGCCGCCTCCAGCGCGGCTGCGGCCAGCGCCATACCCTCCGCCTGCTTCTGCGCGGCGAATTCGACGATCAGAATGGCGTTTTTGGCGGCCAAGCCGATCAGCACGATCAGGCCGATCTGGAAGTAGATGTCATTCGGCATCGACCGGAACAGGATGGCCAGCAAAGCTCCCAGCAGGGCGAACGGCACCGCCATGATCACCGCCAGCGGCAGCGACCAGCGCTCGTATTGCGCGGCCAGGATCAGAAACACCATGACAATGGCGAAAATGAACGCTGCCATGGAAGCGCTGCCGGTTCGCTTCTCCTGGAAAGCCTGACCGGTCCAGGCAAGCTCGAAGCCATCCGGCAGAGTGGCAGCGGCGATCTCTTCGACCAGCTTGATGGCGGCACCGGAACTTACTCCCGGCGCACCACTGCCCATGACCTTGGCCGCCGGGAAGCCGTTGTAGCGCACGATTTGCTCCGGCCCGACCACGCGCTGCACCGTCAACAGCGAACCCAGCGGAATCATCGCGCCGCTGTCCGCCCGGACATAGACCCGGGTCAAATCCTCCGGCTGCGCCCGGAATTCCGGCTCGGCCTGCAGCTGGACCCGGTAGGTGCGGCCGGAGCGGTTGAAGTCGTTGACATACAGCGTGCCCATGGTGCTCTGCAGGGTGCTGTAGATATCCCCTACCGGCACGCCCAGCGACAACGCCTTGGCCTCGTCGACCTCGACGAACAGCTGCGGCATGGCGGCACGAAACGGCGAGTTGATGCCGGTCAGTTCCTTGCGCTCGCGCAGAGCCGCCATGAACTGCTGCAGCGCCTGATCGAGCTGGTTCATGTCGGCGGCACCGACCCGACTCTGTACATACGCCTCGAAGCCGCCGGCGCGGCCAAGCCCACGGATCGGCGCCGGGTTGAAGGCGATCGCCGTCCCCTCGCGAAAACCCGTGCCAATGTCGGCTATCCGTCCGGCCAGCTCCTGCGCGGTCACATCCCGCTCCGCCCAGGGCTGCAGGTTAATGAAGCTAGTGGCGGCATTGGTCTTGTTGCCGCCGCCGATGATGTCGAGGCCGTTGATCATGAACACGTGCCGGATCGCCGGGATCTCGCTGAGCTGCTGCTGCAGCTGCTCGGTAAGTTTGACCGTGCGCTGCAGGGTGGCACCGTCAGGCAAGCTCACCGAGCCGATCAGCGAGCCTTGATCCTCGGGCGGCACCAAGCTGGTAGGAATTCGCAGCAGCAGCGCCGCCACCACGCCAATCACAGCGGCGAACAGCAGCCCGGCGATGAGGTTATGGCGCAGCGTCAGCCGGACAGCAGCGACGTAGGCGCGGGTCAGCCAGTCGAATCCTCGATCGAACGGCCTGAACAGCTTGGACTGCTGCTGATGGGGCTTGAGCAGCAAGGCGCAGAGCGCCGGCGTCAGGGTCAGCGCGACTACGCCGGAAATCGACACGGCGATGGCCACGGTCACGGCGAACTGCTGATACAACTTGCCGGCGATGCCGCCGAGGAAGGCTACTGGTATGAACACCGCGCACAACACCAGCACGATGGCGACCAGGGCACCGGCCACCTCCCGCATAGCTTGGATCGCTGCCGCCCGCGGCGAGAGGCCGTGCTCGCGCATCAAGCGCTCGACGTTCTCCAGCACCACGATGGCGTCGTCCACCACGATGCCGATGGCGAGCACCATGGCAAACAGGGTCAGGGTATTGATGGAGAAGCCGAACAGCCACAGCCCAGCGAAGGTGCCGATCAGCGAAATCGGCACCGCCAGGATGGGGATCAAGGTCGCCCGCCAGGACTGCAGGAACACGAACACCACCAGCACCACCAGCAGCGCCGCCTCCAGCAGGGTCTTGACCACTTCCCGGATGGAGGCATCGACGAAGCGGGTGGTATCGAACGGGATCAGGTAGGACATCCCCTGCGGAAAGCCGCCCTGCAGCTCATCCATGCGGGCGCGGACGATATCGGCGACCTCGAGCGCGTTGGCACCGGTTTGCAGATAGACGCCCATGCCGACACTGGGCGCGCCATCGACGGTGGTAAAGGCGTCGTACTGCTGTGCCCCGAGTTCGATCCGAGCGATGTCCTTCAGCCGCAGAAAACCGCGCGAGCCGCCGGCGCGGATGATGATCTCGCCAAACTGCTCCGGCTCCGCCAGCCGGCCGCGGGCAGTCACGGTGTACGTCAGCATCTGGCCTTGCGGCGCCGGCTCCTGACCGATCTTGCCGGCCGGGTACTGAGCGTTCTGGGCATTGATGGCGCGCACCACATCGCTGGTAGTCACGCCGAACTGTGCCATCCGATCAGGCCGCAGCCAGATGCGCATGGAGTAGTCGCGCGCACCGAATACGGTGACGTCGCCGACGCCGGGCAGGCGCTTGAGTTCATCGACCAGGTTGAGCGAGGCGTAATTGCTCAGGAACAGGGTGTCGAATTGCTTGCTGGGCGAAATCAGCGACACCACCAGCAGAATATCGGTGGAACGGCGCTGTACCACCACGCCGTTGCGCCGCACTTCCTCCGGCAGCCGCGGCAGCGCCTGCGACACCCGGTTGTTGACGTCGATGGTCGCCTGGCTCGGATCGGTGCCGACCTCGAAAGTGGCGGTAATCGACACCGCACCGTTGGAGCTGGACGAGGAGTCGAAATAGATCAGCCCTTCCACTCCCGAGAGCTGCTCCTCGATGGGCGCGGCCACCGTTCTGGCAAGCGTTTCCGCGCTGGCGCCCGGATAGCTGGTGCTGATGGCGACGGTCGGCGGCGCAATCTGCGGATACTGCGCCACCGGCAGCACACTGGCGGCCACCAAGCCGGCAATGACGATAACGATGGAAATGACCGACGCAAAAATCGGCCGTCGAATAAAAAACGAGAACATAGAACCGCCGTCAGGTCTGGTCGGAGCCGGCCGGGGCGGCAGCGGCTGCGGTCGGCTGCGGCGCTACCGGGGTGCCCGGCCGGATTTTCAGCAAGTTGTCCAGGATCACCTTGTCGCCGGCCTGCAGGCCGCCGAGAATGATCCAGTCCTGGCCGTGCCAATCGCCTGCCTGGACGTGGCGCACCTGCGCCTTGCCGTCGGCATCGACAACGTAGACGAACAGGCCCTGCTGCGATTGCAGCACCGCTGTCTGCGGGATCAGGTACACGCCGTCGCGGGCCCCCACCAGTAACCGTACCCGCACGAACTCGCCCGGCAACAGGCGCGCCTCGGCATTCGGGAACTCGGCCCGCAGCTGCAACGTCCCCAAGCGCGGGTCGAACTGCCGGGCGGTGAAATCCAGCTTGCCCGGTTCCGGATAGACGCTGCCGTCGGCCCGGACCAGCTCGACGCGCTGTATGGTCTGGGGCGTCAGCTGCCCGCCCGGCACCTGGGCGGCTTCGCTGGCGGTCAGGCTGAAGCTGACTCGAATTGGATTGGCCTGGAAGATACGGGTCAGCAAACCATCGCCGCCGGAGATCAGCGCCCCTTCCGACAGCAGGGCACGATCGCTGATACCGGCGACCGGCGCCCGCACCGTGGTGTACGACAGTTTCAGCTCGGCCTCCCGCAACCGCGCCTCGGCCGCGCGCAGGTTCGCTTGGGCCAGCACCTCGTTAGAAGCCGCGTCGTCGTGCTCGCGCCGGCTGATCGCTTCCTGCACCAGCAGCTCCTGCAGCCGCCGCGCCTCGCGCCGGGCCTGCTCCAGCCGCGCCTGCTGCTGGGCCAGTTCCGCCCTGGCCTGCGCCAGGGCAATCTCGTACGGCGTCTTGTCGATCTCGAACAGCGGCTGGCCCGCCCGAACCGGCTCGCCTTCACGATAAAGCCGCTTTTCCAGAATTCCCCCTACCCGGGCCCGCACCTCGACTTCCCGCAGGCCCTCGGTCTGGCCAATCGCCTGGATCTCCAGCGGCACGCTGGTTGGCGCGGCCTCGATCGCCGTGACCGGCACGGCGCGCGGGCCATTATTCTGCGCGGCGGCGGTTCCGGACTCCGATGAACACCCCGCCAGCAGGAAAGGCGCGCACAGCAGCGCCGGCAGCCAGGTAGCTATTGCTCGAATGCGAGCCATCATCGTCTCCGGAGGTGGTGTTTCATCGTGTTCTGAACGAGTATTTAGATTCATCGATACTTATATGTCCAGCCGAATCGACATGATGAGACGAAATAAAAACAAGGCAGCCCAAGTGAAGTGAATGGCTCGATAGTTCGATGCGGTTTTCATCAACAGTAACGCCACCCTCTCTTGCCGCTCGATTTGCAGCGGTGATTGGAACCATTACTCCGCGCTGTTTCCGGCTTATAGCCCTCACCCTTAGCCTGCTCTACTGCGTACCGGTGCAGGCGCAGCAGACCTGTGGCGCGCCGGCGACCCGCATCCACACGATCCAGGGCCGCGGACCGGCGAGCCCGCTGGCCGGATCGCTGCAGACTATCGAAGCCGTGGTAGTCGCTAGCTTTCCGGGCGAGCGCGGGCTCCATGGTTTCTTCGTGCAGGAAGCGGACGAGCAGGCGGACGATGATCCGGCCACCTCGGAAGGGCTGTTCGTGTTTGCACCCAAAAACGGCAAGGTGGCGGTCGGAGAACGGCTGCGGATAACCGGCACTGTCTCCGAACATC
>DASULL010000543.1:0-5597 GCA_036278215.1 Gammaproteobacteria bacterium
TCCCAGTACGTCGGGATGCGCCGCTCGCTCTTCCACATCTCCTGGAAGCTGGCGACGACGTCCGCCGCAACCAGCGGTCGCCGCTCCATGACGCCTTCCTTCGCCGGCCAGAAAACGTTCTTGCGCAGCTTGAACTCGAGCCGCAGCGGGTCCTGCTTCAGCTCCCAGCTCTCGGCCAGTTCACCCCGGTAATGCGCCTCTGGAATATAGTCCGACGCCACGAAGGTGTTCTCATTGCTGCCACCGGGCCCCTTGCTGAGGTCTCCGGCAATCAGTGTGCTAAGTTGCAAGCCATCATGGTTCTGCTTCCAGGGCCAATGCATGAAGTCCCAGGTCACCGCATCCAGCGTGCGATACATGGTGACGACGTTAAGAGTGCCGCCAAGCTGTGGCTCTTGCTGCGCCAGCGCCACCGAGGAAGCAGTACCGAGTAACGCCGCGGTAGCGACTGACTGCAGCAGGCGCCGCCGCCTGAATCTGATTTTCATTGCTACTCCTCCAGCTTTTTCGTTTATGCCCTCGCCCTGTGCGGTGGCTTTTTCGCTCAACAACTCCTCTCGCGTTCAGTCCCTCCTTCTGCCGGCAAAGCGCATCAGCCTGCCTTGTCCAGAACTGCCGGGTCGTGCAGATGACAGGCGACGAAATGACCATCCGCGGTCTTCGTTAAAGCCGGCTTACGTTCGCTGCACAGACTCCAGGCGTGCTTGCAACGTGGATGGAAGGCGCAGCCGCTGGGCGGATTGACCGGACTTGGCACTTCGCCTTGCAGCGAGGCATCGAAACCACGCTCCATCTCGGCGCGCGGATCGGGCAAGGGGATCGCCGACAGCAGGGCCTGCGTGTACGGGTGCTGCGGGTGGTCATAGAGCTGGTCGCGGGGTGCGATCTCCACCGCCTGCCCCAGGTACATGACCATGATGCTGTCGCAGATATGGCGCACCACCGCCAGATCATGGGCGATGAATAAGTACGTCAAACCCAGCCGCTGCTGCAGATCTTCCAGAAGATTGATGATCTGCGCTTGAATGGACACATCCAGCGCCGAAACCGGCTCATCGCAGATGATCAGATCGGGCTGGGCGGCCAGCGCCCGGGCGATGCCGATGCGCTGGCGCTGGCCGCCGGAGAACTCATGCGGATAGCGGTCGGCCATGTTCGGATTGAGGCCGACCAGGTGCAACAGCTCCAGCACCTGCGCGCGGTAACCGATATTCTTATCGATCAGACCATGGATCTTCAGCGGCTCGCCGACCAGATCCAGCACCCGCATGCGCGGATTGAGCGAGCCAAACGGGTCCTGATAGACCATCTGCATCTTGCGCCGCACTCGCCGCACGTCGCGGCGGCTCAGGGTGGTGATGTCTTGGCCGTCCAGAATGATACGGCCGTCGCTGATCTCCACCATCCGCAGAATGGCCAGCCCCGTGGTCGACTTGCCGCAACCGCTCTCGCCAACCAGGCCCAGCGTCTCGCCGCGCCGCAGCTGGAAGCTCACACCGTCGACGGCTTTCACCGTGCCGATCTGCCGCTGGCCGAGCAGCCCGCCTTGAAGCTTGAAGTGGACCTTCAGGCCCTGCACGTCGAGGAGTACGCTGTGTTCAGGGTTTTGCATCGACATCCACCCAGCAGGCCTTCCAATGCTCATCCGCCAGCTGCTCCAGCGGCGGCGCTTCCTGCTGGCAGCGCTCCACCGCAAACCTGCAGCGTGGATGAAAACGACATCCGGTCGGCGGGTTCGCCAGATCCGGCGGCTGCCCGTCGATGGGCCGCAGCCGTGCCCCGGGCGGCTGATTTAGCTTCGGCATCGAGTCCATTAAGCCAATGGTGTACGGATGCCGTGGATTGTCGAAGATCTGCAGCGCCGTGCCGCGCTCGACGATACGCCCGGCGTACATCACATTGATCCGATCGGCATAGCGGGCCACCACGCCCAGGTCATGGGTGATCAGAATCATGGAGGTACCATGCCGGCGGGTCAGGTCCTTGAGCAACTCCAGGATCTGCGCCTGCACCGTCACGTCCAGCGCGGTGGTCGGTTCATCGGCGATGATCAGCTTCGGCTCACAGGCCAGCGCCATCGCGATCATCGCTCGCTGGCGCATGCCGCCGGAGAACTGGTGCGGGTATGCATGCAAGCGGGTAACCGGCTCCGGAATCCGCACTTGGCGCAGCAGCTCGATACAGCGCTGCAAAATGTTTTTACGGCCTGCAGCACGACGGTGAACCTGGATCGGCTCGGCCAGCTGGCGACCGATGGTAAGCACCGGGTTCAGCGACGACATCGGCTCCTGGAAGATCATGGCAATGTCGTTGCCGCGCACCCGTCGGATTTCTTCCTCGCTGAGTGAAAGTAGATCCCGGCCGTCAAACTCGATCTTGCCATCGACAATTTCGCCGGGCGGGCTTGGAATCAGCCGCAGAATCGACATGGCGGTCACACTCTTACCAGACCCGCTTTCGCCGACGATGGCGAGCGTTTCGCCGTGGCGCACGTCGAAGCTGACACCATCGACCGCACTGACCGTATTCCCGCCCTGGCGGAACACCGTCTTGAGGCCACGCACCTGCAGCAGTGGGGTTGTAGGCGCCGGCTCGGCGCGATCATCGGCACTGAGGCTTGCTCCAATCTGGGCAGTCATTTTTTCTCTCCCGCCTGCTTGCGTGCCAAGCGGACATAACGACCGCCGCCGCCCCGCATCCGCGGATCCAGCAGATCGCGTAGCGCGTCGCCGAACATGTTGATGCCGAATACCGCCAGGGTCAGAGCAACACCAGGCACGATCGCCAGCCAGGGGGCCTGAAACATGTAGCTGCGACCATCCAGACTCAGCATGCCGCCCCAGCTGGGCGCGGGCGGGGGAATGCCGAGGCCAAGAAAACTCAAGCCAGACTCCGCCAGAATCACCGCCGCCAGCCGGGTGGTATACAGAACGATGATCGGCGGCATGACGTTCGGCAGGATGTGGCGCAGTAGAATGCGCATGGTCGATGCGCCCATCGACTCGGCCGCATGCACGTAGACGTTCTCCTTGGCGCTGAGCACCGCACCACGCACGATGCGCGAGCCGGCAATGCCAAACAGCAGGCCGAGAATCAGAATCACCTGCCAAGTACCGGGGCCGAGCACTGAAACCGCCACGATCAGAATGATCAGGTCTGGAAAGCACATCCAGCCATCGACGAAGCGCTGCAGGATCATGTCCAGCCGCCCGCCGAAGTAACCGCTGATGATACCGATGCCAGCGGAGATCACGATGGACAAGGTAGTGGCGGCGAAGGCGACAATGACCGACAGCTGGGCGCCATGAACGATGCGACTGAACAGATCGCGGCCCAGTTGATCGGTACCGAACCAGTAGTCGCTGGACGGCGGCTTGAGCCGATCGATGGGGTTGATGGCGTTGTACCCCTGCGGCGCGATGAAGTCGGCGAACACCCCGGTGAATAACAGAATCAAACAGATCAGTGCGCCGAGGGCGCCTAGTGGCCGCTCCCGCGCGAGACGCACGACGAACTGACTGAATCTGCCGCGCTGCCAGCCGCCAAGCCGGGTGGTGGGTGGTTTGTCAGCTGTTGTTGTATCGACCGAAAGCTGACTCATGATGCAACTCCCAGCTAGGGCTCGAAGCGAACCTTGGGATCGAGATAGCCGTAACAGAGGTCGACGATCAGATTCACGGACATCACCAACACCCCAGAGACCAGGAAAATGCCGGTGATGATCGGGTAATCACGCGAGGTCACTGCATCGAGCAACAACTGGCCCATGCCCGGCAGGCGAAAGATCTGCTCGATAATGACCGTGCCGCCAAACAGGATGGGCACCAAGATACCGATCAGGGTGATGACCGGGATGAGCGCGTTTTTGACGGCATGTCGCACGATTATCGTCCGCTCTCGCAGCCCCTTCGCCCAGGCGGTGCGGACATAATCCTGCCGCAGCACTTCCAGCATCATGGTACGCATCATGCGCATCACGACCGCCGACAGCGCTGCTCCAAGAATCAGGCTGGGGAGGAGGAAAACCTTGAGGTTCTCGATCGGGGACTCGAAAAACGGCCTGATCTGGTTGGGCGGCGCCCAGCCCCACCACATGGCCGGCAAAATCACCACCATCGTGCCCAGCCAGAAGCTGGGCCCGGCCAGCGCCAGAATGGAAAATGTCCGCCCGATATGATCGCCGATGGTTTCCTGGCGCACGGCCGAGTAAATGCCGATGGGAATCGCGATGACCAGTGCAATCAGCAGCGATAGCAGCCCCAGCTCCAGCGTCACCGGCAGGCGGGCGGCGATTTCGCTGGTCACCGGCCTGTTGTTCCACAACGACTCACCGAGATCGCCGCGCAGAACGATGCTGCTCATCCAGTTCCAGTACTGGAGATAGATCGGCTTATCCAGACCAAGGGCTTTCTCAAGCTGCTCCCGGTCGTCGTTGCCGGCCGATGAGAAAGTGTTCTCGCTCAACATCAAGTCGAGCACGTCGCCGGGAACCAGGCGAACCACACTGAAGACAAGAACACTAGCGATAAACAGCGTAGGAACAAGCGCGAGGACGCGCCGAAACAGATAAGCACCCATGCGCTCTAGCCTCTTGTGTTGCTAAAGCTGAGCGCAGGAGCGCCGTACGGAAACACCCGTCACCATCATCGCTGAACCTCCTCCAGTCGTCAGTCTGAGACTGATCGTTATACCGGCCTACTACGTAGGCGCTTGGTATACGCCACCTGGCCGAACTGACCGAGGTGGCGCCAGAGGTCTCCGCCTCTTCTTTCACTGTAGAAGGCTCAGGGGTGCTGTCAAGCGGTAGCGGACCTTAAAAATCCACTTAACCTATTGTTGCCACTTCAATTTCGCAGAGCGGCCAGCGCGGCAATTTTATCAAGTGCCTGCGGATTAGCGATGGCTTCGCGGTTGTCCACCGACTCGCCGCGCAAAATCTTCGCCACTGCCACCTCCACTTTCTTGCCGCTGCGGGTATAGGGAATTTCGTCGATGGCCACGATGCGGGCAGGCACGTGCCGCGGACTGGCGTTGTCGCGGATCCGCGTTTTGATTTTTTTCACCAGTTCGTCGGTCAGTTCGTTACCTGGATTCAGCATCACCAGCAGCACCACCCGCTCATCGCCGCGCCACGGCTGCCCGACAACGATGCTGTCGGCGATTTCCTCCAGCGTCTCCACCTGACGGTAAATCTCGGCGGTACCGATACGCACTCCACCGGGGTTGAGCGTGGCGTCGGAACGGCCGTAGATGACGCTGCCGCCGTGGTCGTTGAACATGATGTAGTCGCCGTGCGCCCAGACGCCGGGAAAGCGCTCGAAATAAGCAGACCGGTAGCGGCTGCCGTCCGGGTCGTTCCAGAAAAACACCGGCATGCTCGGCACCGCCTGAGTGCAGACCAGCTCGCCGCGCTCGCCGACCACCTCCTCGCCGGCGTCGTTATACGCTTTGACGTCGACACCCAGCATCTTGCACTGAATCTCTCCGCGCCGGACCGGAAGAATGGGGCTGGCGCCAACGAAGCAGGACACGATGTCGGTGCCGCCGGAGATCGACGCCAGCTGCACGTCCTGTTTGACCGCTTCGTAGATCCAGTC
>DASULL010000544.1:0-2864 GCA_036278215.1 Gammaproteobacteria bacterium
TTCCCGCAGCATCCGCAGGCGATCCCGGCGCTGACCCACAGCGCCCAGCAAGCCTTCGATCTGGGCGACGGCGAGGCCGCCGCTGCCGCGGCCGAGCAGTTGCTTGCCGTCAATACGCTACCGGCGGAGACCCGGCTGATCGCCCTGCGCATCGCCGGCCACACCGCCTTCGACCGGGGCGATTTCCTGGCTGCCGAGAACGCCTACCGCACCGCCCTGAACCTCGCCGCCCCGAATGGGGACGAGCGCCGGCAAATCGGCGATAGATTGGCGGCAAGCCTGTACAAGCAGGGCGAACAGCGCCGCCAGACCGGCGACCTGGCCGGCGCCGCCGCCGCCTTTCTACGGACTGCCCGCACCGTGCCGGATTCCGCCATGGCCGCGACCGCGCAGTTCGATGCCGCCGCCGTCCTGGTCGAGCTGCAACGCTGGCCGGAAGCCATCGAAGCGCTGCAAACCTTCCGCCAACAGTTTCCCGGGCATGAGCAGCAAGCGGAAGTGACCCGCCGGCTGGCAGCGACCTATCTGGCCGCCGACCGCAACGATGCAGCAGCAGCGGAATACCTCCAGGTAGCCGACGCCGCCGCCACTCCGGAGCTGCGGCGGGCGGCATTGTGGCAGGCCGCGGAGCTGTACCGCGGTGCCGGCCAGCGCGAGCAAGCCTATGCCACCTTCAAGCGCTACGCCGAAGAGTTCCCCGTTCCGGTCGGCCAGCAGATCGAGGCGTACCAGCAACTGCTCGAACTGGCGCTGGAAGCCGGCCATCACAAATCGGCCCGTACCTGGCGGCGGGCCATCATCCAGGCCGACGCCGACGCCGGCCGGGCGCGCAGCGACCGCACCCGCTTCCTCGCCGCCCACGCCGCGCTGGCCCTGGCCGAGCTACCCCGCGAGGCCTACGACCAAGTGCGCCTGGTCGAGCCGCTGCAGGAAAACCTGCGGAAGAAGAAAGCGAACTTCCAGAAAACCCTGGCCGCCTACGAACGCGCCGCTGCCTATAAGGTCGCCGCCGTTGTCACTCAGGCCAACTACGTCATCGCCGCGCTGTATGCCGATTTCGGCCGCGCGCTGCTGGAGTCGGAACGTCCCCGGGGCCTGAAAGGCGAGGCGCTGGCCGAGTACGACGTGCTGCTGGAGGAAGAGGCGCTGCCGTTCGAGAACAAGGCCATCGAGTTGCACGAGATCAACGCCAACCGCGCCGCCGAGGGGATCTACGACGACTGGATTCGGAAGAGCTTCGAGGCCCTCGCCGACCTGGTCCCGGCACGCTACGCCAAACAAGAGAGGAGTGACGCCATTGTCGAAACACTCTACTGATACCCCGCCAACTCGCCCCAGCGAGGCCACGGCCGCCGCTGCCGGCGTTCCACCTGCCGTCACGGAGGACCGTCCGCCGCTGCTCGCAGCCGCTACGCCCAGCGCCCTCCCCGGCGCCGAACGCGGCCAGCGCCGCCAGCGCTTCGCCGTCGTCGCCTTGCTGTCCCGCAGCTTGCCGCTCGGCTTGCTGCTGACCTTCACCGCCTGTTCCAACAACGTACCGCTGCCCAAGACCATGCCGGCCGCAGCGGCACCCACTGCCGCTGAGCCGGCGGTCGATCCGGGCACGCAGCGCGCTTTCGACCAAGCGGTAGCGCTGCTGAAACAGCAGCAATACGCCCAGGCGGCCGACACGCTTGCCCCGGTTGCTGCCAAGCATCCCGAGCTGCCGGGGCTACTTGTAAATCTGGCTGTCGCCTATATCCACCTCGAGAGGCAAGAACACGCAGCGGCGGCACTTCAGCAAGCGCTGACTACCGACCCCGAGCATCCGGCTGCCCTCAACTGGCTCGCCATCCTGGAACGGCGCGCCGGCCGCTTCGAGGAAGCCAAGTCGCTCTATCAGCGACTTCTGGCAGCGCACCCGGAGTCCCGCCACGGCCACTTGAACCTCGGAATTCTGTGCGATTTGTATCTGCGGCAAGCGGATTGCGCGCTGGAGCACTACCGCCGCTACCAGGAGCTTGCCGCCGGCGAGGACGCCGAGGTCGGCGGCTGGATCGCCGATCTGGAGCGACGCAGGCAACAGGGATGACTATGCAATTGGCACGCAGCATCGCCATGGCGACCTTTCTGGCAATAACCGCAGCGGCCGCAGCCGCTCCCGACGCCAACGAGCAACGACGGCTCCAGGGCATGGATGTCATCGGCAACCGGGAATTACCGAAAGCGCTCTACATCGTGCCCTGGCAGAGCGCAGAGCTGGGCGAATCGATGCCCTCAGCAGCCAGCGGCCTTTTCAACGAAGGCCTCGGCCCTCTCGATCCCGAAGTCTTCCGGCGCGAGCTGGATTATCACCACGCAATGCAGGCGATCGAATAGCCGCAGTGCCGTTTTTTTGCGGTAACGCTTTGCTGTAAGGAGTAAAGGATATGGATGTCTACAACGTGATCGTCCGCTTTTTCCAGGAGGGCGGTCTCTTCATGTACCCGATCGCAGTGGTGCTAGCGTTCGGGGTGGCGATTGCAATCGAGCGCTACATCTATTTGAAACTCTTCCGGGCACGCAATCAGCGCGCCTGGAACAAGATCATGCCGCTGCTACAGGCCGGCGACCTGAACGAAGCCCGCAGCTATACCCAGCACTCCAAGAGCGCGATCGCCGCCATCCTCGGCTACGGCCTGGCCCGCATGGCCAAGGCCCGCAGCCGCGACGATATCGAGCTGGCGATGGAAGAAGGCATGATGGAGGTGATGCCCAGGCTGGAGAGTCGTACCCATTACCTGGCCACGCTGGCCAACATCGCCACCCTGCTCGGCCTGCTCGGCACCATCATCGGCCTGATCCAGGCCTTCACCTCGATCTCCGCGGCCAGCGCTGCCGAGAAA
>DASULL010000545.1:0-2100 GCA_036278215.1 Gammaproteobacteria bacterium
GATCGGCGAGCTGGTGATGGCCGAGCTGAAGGAGCTGGATCAGGTCGCCTACGTACGTTTTGCCTCGGTCTATCGCAGCTTCCAGGACGTCAGCGCTTTCCGCGAGGTGATCGAGGGTCTGGAGGGCCGGCCGCTGCCGGACTCCTCCAATGACGAGGATTAGACGCTGATGGGGCCGGATGCGATGCTATCTCAACTCGCTGACCGGCAGCCCGGTACCTCTCCGGGTTTTTCCGCCGATGACCACCGTTTCATGGCACGGGCCCTGCAATTGGCCGAGCGCGGGTTGTGGACTACTCGGCCGAATCCGCGGGTGGGCTGCGTTATCGTGCGTGACGGTGCCGTGGTCGGCGAAGGCGCGCATCTGCGCGCCGGCGAAGGCCATGCCGAGGTGCTGGCGCTGGCTGCTGCCGGTGCGGCGGCGCAGGGTGCGACCGCCTACGTGACGCTGGAGCCGTGCAGCCACCATGGCCGCACGCCGCCGTGCGCGGAGGCGCTGGTGGCTGCCGGGGTAACGCGGGTGGTTGCTGCCATGCAGGATCCGAATCCGCGGGTGGCCGGGCAGGGGCTGGCGCGATTGCAGGCGGCAGGTATTGCCACGGCGACCGGTTTGCTGGCCGCCGAGGCGGAGGCGCTCAACAAGGGCTTTGTCCGCCGCATGCGCGACGGCCGGCCTTATGTGCGCTGCAAGCTGGCTGCCAGCCTGGATGGGCGTACTGCCTTGGCGAGCGGCGAGAGCAAATGGATTACTTCCGCGGCGGCTCGGCGCGATGTGCACCGGCTGCGGGCCGGCAGCGATGCGATCATCACCGGCAGCGGGACGGTGCGCGCCGACGATCCGGCGCTGACCGTGCGTGACGTGGCGCTGCCGGAGCTTTGGCCCGGCCAGCCGTTGCGGGTGGTGCTGGATAGTAATTTGACGACTCCGCCGGATGCGGCGATCGTACGCGGTGAAGGCAAGACCTTGATTCTGCATGCGGCCGAGGCGCCGGCGCGCGCCGCAGCGCTGCTACAGGCCGGAGCGCGCGTCGAGCGGATTCCGGCTGCTGCTGCTGGGCTGGATCTGCAGGCTGTGTTGGCGCGGCTGGCGGCGTTAGAGATCAACGAGGTCCTGGTCGAGGCGGGGCCGACGCTGGCCGGCGGTTTCGTGCAGGCGGGGCTGGTGGATGAGCTGGTGGTGTATCTCGCGCCGCACCTGATGGGGCACGAAGGCAGCCCGCTGCTGCAGCTCGCCGGTATTGCGACGATGGACGCGCGGCTGCCGCTGCGCATAATGGACGTTCGGATGGTCGGCGAGGATCTGCGAGTCTGCGCCCGGCCGGAAACGACTGGTTAGAGGTCCCATGTTCACCGGAATCATTCAGGCGGTTGGTAGTATCCGCCGGCGCGAACCGCGCGGCGACGATATGCGGATGGTGATTGCCACCGGCGGCCTCGAGCTGTCGGCGGTAAAGATAGGCGATAGCATCGCCGTCAACGGCGTCTGCCTGACGGCGGTTACGCTGGAGGCGGATTCTTTCGCCGCCGATGTTTCCGCGGAAACGCTGCAGCGCAGCTCCCTGAGTGCACTGGCGGAAGGCGACCCGGTGAATCTCGAGCTGGCCCTGACTTTGGCGACGCCGCTGGGCGGACATCTGGTCAGCGGTCATGTCGACGGCCTCGGCGAGGTGGTGGAGCGGCGCCCGGAGGGCCGCTCCGAGCGCTTCCGCATTCGGGCGCCGGATAGGCTGGCGCGCTATATCGCCGAGAAAGGCTCGATCTGCGTCGACGGTGTCAGCCTGACCGTCAACGCCGTCGAGGGCAGTGTCTTCGACCTCAACATCGTGCCGCACACGCTCGCGGCAACTACGCTTGGCGACTTCCGCCCCGGCCGCAAGGTCAACCTGGAAGTCGATCTCATCGCCCGCTATCTGGAGCGGCTCATGCTCGGCGAGCGAGCGGCTCAGGGGAACGGGGGCGTCACTCTGGATGCTCTGCGTCAGCACGGCTTTATCTGACAGGCTCTAAAGGCACAACATGCAGTTCAACAGCATTCCCGAAATCATCGACGACCTGCGGGTCGGCAAGATGGTCGTCATCATGGACGACGAGGACCGCGAG
>DASULL010000546.1:0-6925 GCA_036278215.1 Gammaproteobacteria bacterium
CCTGTCGGGCGAGCCGTACATTACCCACCCACTGGCGGTAGCCAGAATCCTGGCGGAGATGCGGCTGGACTACCAGAGCATCGCCGCCGCCATCCTGCATGACGTCATCGAGGACACCCCCACCGCCAAGGACCAGGTGGCGCGGGAGTTCGGCGAGGATATCGCCGAACTGGTCGATGGCGTCAGCAAGCTGACCCTGATCGACTTCAAGTCCAAGGCCGAGGCCCAGGCAGAGAACTTCCGCAAGATGGTGCTGGCGATGTCGAAAGACATCCGCGTCATCCTCATCAAGCTCGCCGACCGCCTGCACAACATGCGCACCATCTGGGTGATGCGCCCGGACAAGCGCCGCCGCATCGCTCTGGAAACGCTGGAGATCTACGCGCCGATCGCCCAGCGGTTGGGGATCAACACCATGCGGGTGGAACTGGAAGATCTCAGTTTCGCCGCGATGTACCCGATGCGCTACCGGGTACTGAAAGAGAAGCTGCGCCGCCAGCGTGGCGCGCGCGGCGAAACCATCGAGCAAGTCAAACACGTGATCGAAGCGCGCCTGCAGGAAGCCGGGCTGGAAGGCCAAGTAGTCGGCCGGGAGAAGCACCTTTGGAGCATTTACCAGAAGATGCGCTCAAAAAACCGCGACTTTCAGGACATCTTCGACGTCTACGGTTTCCGCATCATCGTCGCCGACGTCGATACCTGCTATCGCGTGCTGGGCCTGCTGCACGGCCTCTATAAGCCCAAGCCGGGCCGTATCAAGGACTACATTGCCATCCCCAAGGCCAACGGCTACCAGTCGCTGCACACCAGCCTGGTCGGGCCGCGCCGCATTCGCATCGAAGCGCAGGTGCGTACCCAGGAAATGGACAAGGTTGCCGAAGCCGGGATTGCGGCGCACTGGATCTACAAGGATAACGAGCAGGTCAGCAACAACGCGCAGGCGCGGGCGCGGGAATGGATCAAAGGCCTGATGGAGATGCAGCGCTCCACTGTCAGCCCGCTCGAGTTCATCGAAAGCGTCAAGGTGGACCTGCAGCCGGACGAGGTCTACGTGTTCACTCCCAAGGGCGACATCATGAAGCTGCCGCGCAGCGCTACCGTGATCGACTTCGCCTACGCCGTGCACTCCGATATCGGCGACGGTTGCATCGCCGCCATGGTCGATCATCGGTTGACGCCGCTGCGCACCGAGTTAAACAACGGCCAGACGGTGGAGATCATCACCGCCCCCGGCGCGCGACCGAATCCCGCCTGGCTTGATTTCGTGGTGACCGCCCGGGCCCGTGCCGCCATCCGCCAGTCGCTCAAGCGGCTCAAGGGCGAAGCGGCAACTGCGCTCGGCCGCCGGTTGCTGGAACAGTCGCTGAGCGTGCTGGGCCGCTCGCTGGACACCATGCCGGCCGAGCAGCTGCAGGCCGCTCTGGCCAATCTGGGCACGGCGAGCGTCGATATTCTGCTGGAAGAGATCGGCCTGGGGCAGCGTATGCCCTGGCTGGTGGCGCAGCAATTGACCGGACTCAGCCCGGAGCCGAGCCAGGACCAAGCGGTGCGGCGCGGGCAGCGGCTGGTGATTCGCGGCACCGAAGGTGCGGTGGTCAGTTTCGCCCGCTGTTGCCATCCGATTCCGGGCGATCCCATTGTCGGTTTCGCCAGCGCTGGCCGTGGTGTGGTAGTGCACCACCGTGACTGCGCCAACGTGCGCGAGTACCGCAATCATCCGGATAAATGGATCGATGTGCAGTGGGAAGAGAAGGTTCAGGGAGACTTCCCGGTGGTGTTGGCGGTGGATGTCGTCAATCGCCGCGGGGTGCTGGCCGAGCTGGCGACCACCATTTCCGATACCGAAAGCAATATCGAAAGCGTGATGCTGGATGAAAAGGAAGGCATGATCACCACCATCCGCTTCACCATCAGCGTGAATGACCGCGTCCACCTCGCCCGCGTGATGCGCCGGCTGCGTGTGCTGGCCAGCGTGGTCCGGCTGACGCGCCGACGGGCGTGAAGAACAACGGTTCACACAGAGACGCTGAGGCGCAGAGAAGACTCCAAGATTCACCACAAAGGCGCAAAGCGCACAAAGTCTTGGTGATGGGTCACTGCCACTTCTGCAGAGCGGCGCAGAGGCTCGCTAAAAAGCTTTTATGACCTTTGTGCCTCTGTGGTGAGCCTCTTTCCTTTTCAGCTAGAAACAAGGAGGCCGCGATGGCCCGCGAGATCATCAGCACTGACAAGGCCCCTGGCGCTATCGGCACCTATTCCCAGGCCGTCAAAGTCGGCGATACCGTGTATCTGTCAGGCCAGATTCCACTGGTTCCGGCCACCATGGCCATGGTTGAAGGCGACATGGACGCGCAGATCCGGCAGGTGCTGGATAATCTGCAAGCGGTCTGCGAAGCGGCCGGCGGCTCGCTGGCCGATATCGTCAAGTTGAATATCTTTCTGACCGACCTCGGTCACTTCGCTCGGGTCAACGCCATCATGGCCGAGTACTTTCGTGGGCCCTATCCGGCACGGGCGGCCATCGGCGTCGCCAGCCTGCCGCGCGGCGCCGCCGTCGAGATGGACGGGATCATGGTGCTGGGAGGCTGAACTGGCCACGGCGCCGTTGTACGCTGGCAAGAGCCTCGCCGCCCGGCCGTTGAACAGCTTGCGCGGCGTCGGCCCCCGGCTCGCCGAGCGGCTGGCGCGGCTGCGCCTGGCTTCGGTGCAGGATCTGCTGCTGCATCTGCCGCTGCGCTACGAGGACCGGGGCACGGTGGTGCCCATCGGCAGCCTGCGGCCGGACCAGCACGCCCTGATCGACGCTCAGGTCGAACTGGCCGAAGTGGTGCGCGGCCGCCGGCCCCGCCTGCTGGTGCGGGTGAGCGATGGCACCGGTCAGCTGACCCTGTTGTTTTTCCATTTCTACGCCAGCCAGCTCAATCAGTTCAAACGCGGCACGCGGGTACGGGCCTTCGGTGAAGCGCGGCCGGGCATGGCAACCCTGACCATGACCCATCCGGATTGCCAGCTGGGCGAGCCGGAACGGGACGATGCGGCGGAGGAGTCCGGGCTGGTCCCGGTCTATCCCACCACCGAGGGGTTGAACCAGACGCAGTTGCGGCGGTTGGTGCGCGCGGCTTTGGCGCTGGCCGAGGAGCCGGGCGCCTTGACCGACCTGCTACCGCCGGAGTTGCAGAGCGAGCTGGGTTTCCCGCCGCTGCTGGCGGCGCTGCGCCAGATCCACGCGCCGCCGCCGGGCGCCCTGCTCAGCGCGATTATCGACGGCAGCCATCCGGTGGTGCGGCGGTTGGCGTTCGAAGAACTGCTGGCGCATCACCTCAGCCTGCAGCGGTTACGGCAACAGCTACAGGATCAGGCGCGGGCGCCGGAGCTGGTGACTGACGGGCCGCTGCTCGACCGCTTTCGGGTGTCCTTGCCGTTTCGTCTGACGGCGGCGCAGGAGCGGGTGGACGCCGAGTTGGCCCGCGATTTGGCCAGCCCGCGGGCCATGCAGCGCTTGGTACAGGGCGACGTTGGCTCCGGCAAGACCGTGGTGGCGGCGCTGGCGGCGCTGCGGGCGGTGGAGAGCGGCTGGCAGACGGCGGTAATGGCGCCGACCGAGCTGCTGGCGGAGCAGCATTACCGCAACTTCTCGCATTGGCTGGCGCCGCTGGGAATAGAGGTTGGCTGGCTGTCCGGCCGCATGGGCGTACGGCAGCGGGAGAGCGCGCTGGCGGCGGTGGCGGACGGCCGGGCGGCGGTGGTGGTCGGCACCCACGCACTGTTTCAGGAAAGCGTGCAGTTCCAGCGGCTCGGACTGGTGATCGTCGATGAGCAGCATCGCTTCGGTGTGCACCAGCGGCTGGCGCTGCGGGAAAAAGGTGAGCGCGACGGCATGCAGCCGCACCAGCTGATCATGACCGCAACCCCCATTCCTCGCACCCTGGCGATGACCGCCTACGCTGATTTGGACGTGTCAGTGATCGACGAGCTGCCGCCAGGGCGGACGCCGGTGGCGACGGTGGCGGTCTCTTCCAGCCGACGGCAGGAAGTGATCGAGCGGGTCCGCAACGCTTGCGCCGAGGGCCGGCAGGCATATTGGGTCTGCACCCTGATCGAAGAGTCGGAGCTATTGGAGGCGCAGGCAGCGGCCGCCACCGCCGAGCGGCTGACCGAGGTCCTGCCGGAGCTGCGGGTCGGGCTGGTGCATGGCCGCTTGAAGAACGCCGACAAGGAAGCCGTGATGGCGGCATTCGCCCGCGGTGAGATCGACCTGCTGGTGGCGACCACGGTCATCGAGGTGGGAGTGGACGTGCCTAACGCCAGCCTCATGATCATCGAGAACGCCGAGCGCCTGGGGTTGGCGCAGTTGCACCAGTTGCGCGGCCGGGTTGGCCGGGGCGCGGTCGCCAGCAGTTGCGTGCTGATGTATCAGCCGCCGCTATCGGCCCACGGCAAGCTACGGTTGGGGATCATGCGCGAGACCAACGATGGCTTCGAGATCGCCCAGCGTGACCTGGAGCTGCGCGGTCCGGGCGAGTTTCTCGGTACCCGCCAGACCGGTGAGCTGCGTTACCGCACCGCCGATCTGGTGCGCGACGCCCACCTGCTGCCGCAGGTGCAGCGCACCGCTCAGCGGTTGCTGCGCGAAGCGCCCGCCACAGTGCAGCCGCTGATTGACCGCTGGGTCGGTTCCGGTGAGCGCTACGCCCAGGTATGATCGGCACCGCCCGTCAGGGGCGCAGCATTTACCGACGGCATTCGTGAATAGACACTTCAACTGGCGGCCGCGGCAGGCCATTATCGGCACGCAGTTATCGCCGCTCCTCAAAAGCTGGCTGGATACCCCGGATTCTTTGACCGCTCGAGTCAAGGAAAACTGTCGCCAGTGTTTCAGCCTGCGCGTGCATGCCGAAGCCTGGCAGCGGCCCTATGTCGATGAGGCGCGGCGGCTGCAGATGCCGTTGTGGCAGGAGGCCTGGGTGCGGGTGATCACCCTGAGGTGCGGCGACGTGCCCTGGGTGCTGGGACGCACTGTCATGCCGCGCGACAGCCTGCGCGGCCGACGTAGCCGCCTGCGCAGCCTGGGGACGCGGCCACTGGGCAGCGTGCTGTTCACTGGCCGCGAGGTGGTGCGCAGCGCAATCGAGGTGCGCCGTCTGGAGGCCGACGATCCGCTGGTGGGCGAGCATAGGGCTGCCGGCGGGAAGCCGCTGCCGCTCTGGGCGCGCCGCTCGACGCTGGCTATCCTCGGCGAACCGATACTGGTCACCGAAGTCTTTTTGCCGGAGTTGGAATATGGTGCAGCGTACCGTCAAGACCTGGATTGAACGCTTACCGCAAGCGGAGCTGCAGCGGCTGTCGCCTTACATCCGGTTGATGCGGCTGGATCGGCCGATCGGCAATTTTCTGCTGATGTGGCCCATGCTCTGGGCGCTGTGGATCGCCGCCGAGGGGGTGCCGCCGCTGGCTGTGCTGGTGGTGTTTCTGCTCGGCATGTTGCTGATGCGTGCTGCCGGCTGCGTCATCAACGACTACGCCGATCGCGACTTCGATGGCCACGTCAAGCGCACCGTCGCTCGGCCGTTAGCCCAAGGCGAGATCCCGCCGCGGCACGCGCTGATTCTGTTCGTTGGCTTGTGCCTGGTTGCTTTCGGCCTGGTGCTGCTGCTGAACCGGCTCACCATCTACATGTCCTTTGCCGGTGCGGCGCTGGCGGCGCTGTATCCATTCATGAAGCGCCACACCTATTTGCCGCAGCTGGTGCTCGGGGCGGCGTTCGGCTGGGCGGTGCCCATGGCCTTCACTGCGATCGCCGGCGCAACCCCGCCGATTGCCTGGCTGATCTTTATCGCCGCGGTGCTCTGGGCGCTGATTTACGATACCCAGTACGCCATGGTCGATCGCGACGACGACCTCAAGATCGGCGTCAAATCCACCGCCATCCTGTTCGGTGAAGCCGACCGGCTGATAATCGGCATCCTGCAGGGCTTGATGCTGGTCTGCCTGCTTTTGATCGGCCAGAAGGCCGAACTGAGCGGCATTTACTATCTGACCGTCGCTGTCGCCGCCGGCATGTTCGGCTACCAGCAGTACCTGATCCGCGACCGCTCGCGCGAAGGCTGCTTCAAGGCCTTTCTGAACAACAACTATTTGGGCGGCGCGGTGTTCGCCGGGGTGCTGCTGCACTACCTCTGGTTATAACGCGCCTGTCCAAGGCGCGGCAGGGCTTTCTCCTGTAGGGGTATCCAAAGGGCACAAACGGCCTTTAGCCGCGATAGCCGGTCGGTAGCGTCGGCACAAACCCAGGCTCCGCCGGTACCGCCACCCCTTCCTCCGGCCGCTCGCGCAGTCGTCTCCTAGTATGTATAGATGGCAGATGGAGCCTGTTGCGATAACCGGGAGAGTTGCATGCGGCGTTGGAATGGCTGGGGTGATGAGGCGACTCTGGTAGAGCTGCCGGCGCATGGCGCGGCCTTTCTGCAGCAGCTGATCGGACCTGGCCAGCGGCTGCCGGACGCCTCCTTCGACCAGGTGCTGGCGCAGGTACCGACTTCGCGCCTGCCCGCTCACCCGCTGATCAGCCGGGAGGCCGCCGACCGCCTGCGTCATGCCCGTGGCCAGAGCCTGCCGGACTGGCTGGCGCTGCGCTCCGGCGAGTTCGAGGTCTTCCCCGATGGGGTCGCTTTTCCCCAGACCCCGGCGCAGATTCGCGAATTGCTTGAGTGGGCTGCGGCGCAGGAGGCGGTGGTAATTCCCTATGGCGGCGGCACTTCGGTGGCCGGCCATATCAACCCGCAGCCAGGGCGGCGGCCGGTACTGACAGTTTCCCTGGCGCGCATGAATCAGCTGCTGGAGCTGGACAGGGACAGCCAGATCGCCACCTTTGGTCCGGGTGCCAACGGCCCGCAGGTGGAGAGCCAGCTGCGGGCGCACGGCTACA
>DASULL010000547.1:0-6228 GCA_036278215.1 Gammaproteobacteria bacterium
GGCGGCTCGTTCATCTGGCCGTAAACCAGGGCGACCTTATCGAGAACGTTCGACTCCTTCATTTCATGATAGAAGTCGTTGCCCTCGCGGGTACGCTCACCGACGCCGGCGAACACGGAGTAACCCGAGTGCTCGATGGCGATGTTGCGGATCAGCTCCATCATGTTGACGGTCTTGCCCACACCGGCGCCACCGAATAGGCCAACCTTACCGCCCTTGGCGAACGGGCAGATCAGGTCGATGACCTTGATGCCGGTTTCCAGCAGCTCGTTGGAGGCCGCCTGATCTTCGTACGACGGCGCCTTGCGGTGGATAACCCACTTCTCCTCGGCCGGCACCGGGCCCGCCTCGTCGATGGGGTTGCCAAGCACGTCCATGATTCGGCCCAGCGTGGCGGTACCGACCGGCACCTGAATCGCCTTGCCGGTGTTGCTGACGCCCAGGCCGCGGCGCAGGCCGTCGGTGGTGCCCATAGCGATGGTGCGGACCACGCCGTCGCCGATCTGCTGCTGCACCTCGAGGGTGAGGTTCGCGTCTTCGACGACCAGCGCGTCGTAGACGTTGGGAACGGCGTCACGGGGGAACTCGACGTCCACCACGGCGCCGATGATCTGCACGATGTTGCCTGAACTCATTGCCAAATCCTCTTCGCGAATTCTGTTGATCCGGCCTGTTAGACCGCCGCGGCGCCGCCGACGATCTCCGACAGTTCCTTGGTGATCGCCGCCTGGCGCGCCTTGTTGTAGGCCAGCTGCAGCTCGTCGATCAGATTACCGGCGTTGTCCGATGCGGCTTTCATAGCGACCATACGGGCAGCCTGTTCGCTCGCGACGTTGTCCACCACGGACTGATAAACCAGCGACTCCAGATACCGCCCCAGCAGTTGCTCCAGAACAACCGCCGCGCCCGGCTCGTAGAGATAGTCCCAGCGATGGGTCTGCTCCAGATCCTCGGAGGGCGGCAGCGGCAGGATGGCCTCTATCGTCGGCTGCTGCGTCATGGTGTTGACGAAGCGGTTGTAGCAGAGCACCAGCCGGTCGATAGCGCCGTCGCGGTAAGCATCGAGCATTACCTTGACGGTACCGATCAGGTCGGTCAGCTGCGGCGCGTCACCCAGGTTGGACGCCTGCGCCACCACGTTGCCGCCATAACGGCGGAAGAACTGGATCGCCTTATTGCCGATCAGGCACAGGTCCAATTCGACGCCCTGCTCACGCAGCGCCGCCATCTCGGCGATGGCACGGCGAAACAGGTTGGTGTTCAACCCGCCGCAGAGGCCGCGATCCGACGACACCACGATGAAACCGACCCGCTTGACCTCGCGCTCGATCATGAACGGGTGCTGGTACTCCGGGTTGGCGTGCGCCAAGTGACCGATCACCTGACGCATCTTCTCGGCGTACGGCCGGGCCGCCAGCATCCGCTGCTGCGCCGAGCGCATCTTGGATGCCGCGACCATTTCCATCGCGCTGGTGATCTTCTGCGTATTTTGGACGCTTCGGATCTGCGTTCGTATCTCTTTTGCACCGGCCATCGGTATTCCTCGCTTAGGTCTACCAGTTTCCGGTCGACTTGAACGCCTCGACCACCTTCTTCAGACCTTCCGCAATTTCGGCGTTGTAGTCGCCGCTGGCGTTGATCCGATCGCGCAGCTCGCTGAACTGGGCCCGGAACATGGCCAGCAGACCGGCCTCGAAGGCACCGACCTGCTCCAGCGCCACGTCATCGAGGTAGCCCTCGTTGGCGGCATACAGCGACAGCCCCATGTCGGCGACCGTCATCGGCGAGTACTGCTTCTGCTTCATTAGCTCGGTGACGCGCTGACCGCGCTCCAGCTGACGACGCGTCGCTTCGTCAAGATCCGAGGCGAACTGGGCGAAAGCGGCCAGCTCGCGGTACTGCGCCAGAGCCAGACGGACACCGCCGCCGAGCTTCTTGATGATGGACGTCTGCGCCGCACCACCGACTCGCGATACCGACAGACCGGCGTTGATGGCCGGACGGATACCGGCGTTGAACAGGTCGGTCTCGAGGAAGATCTGGCCATCGGTGATGGAGATGACGTTGGTCGGCACGAAGGCGGACACGTCGCCAGCCTGGGTTTCGATGATCGGCAGCGCGGTCAGCGAACCGGTCTTACCCTTGACCTCACCGTTGGTGAACTTCTCGACGTAGTCGGCGTTGACGCGGGCAGCCCGCTCCAGCAGGCGGGAGTGCAGGTAGAACACGTCACCCGGATAGGCTTCGCGGCCCGGCGGACGGCGCAGCAGCAGCGACACTTGGCGATAGGCCCAGGCCTGCTTGGTCAGATCGTCATAAACGATCAGCGCATCCTGACCGCGGTCGCGGAAATATTCGCCCATGGCGCAACCGGCGTACGGGGCGATGAACTGCAGCGCGGCGGAGTCGGAGGCAGAAGCAGCCACCACGATGGTGTGTTCCATCGCACCGTGTTCTTCCAGCTTGCGCACCACGTTGGCGATCGAGGAGGCCTTCTGACCGACCGCCACGTAGATGCACTTAATACCGGTGCCTTTCTGGTTGATGATGGCGTCGATGGCGACGGCAGTCTTACCAGTCTGGCGGTCGCCGATGATCAGCTCGCGCTGACCGCGGCCGATCGGTACCATGGCGTCGATCGACTTCAGACCGGTCTGCACCGGCTGCGACACCGACTGACGGGCGATAACGCCGGGCGCCACCTTCTCCACGGGGGAGCTGGCTTCGGCATTGATCGGACCCTTGCCGTCGATCGGGTTACCCAGGGCGTCGACCACGCGGCCGAGCAGGGCTTCGCCGACCGGCACTTCCAGCACACGGCCGGTGCACTTGACGGTGTCACCTTCGGTCAGGTGCAGGTAGTCGCCCAGAATAACGGCGCCGACCGAGTCGCGCTCGAGGTTCAGGGCCAGGCCGTAAGTGTTGCGCGGAAATTCCAGCATTTCGAAGGACATGGCGTCGCGCAGACCGTGGATGCGGACGATACCGTCCGTCACGGATACGATGCTGCCTTCGGATCTCGCCTCGGCCACGCCTTCGAACTTCTCGATGCGCTGCCGGATGATCTCACTGATTTCGGAAGGATTGAGCTGCATTACATCGTCCTCTTAGCGATTCAAGGTCGCGGCCATGCGCTCCAGGCGCCCGCGGACCGAACCGTCAATGACCAAATCCCCTGCCCGGACGACGGCACCGCCCAGCAAACTGGGGTCGGTTTCCGCCGTGAGGGTGACCTTCCGGTTGAGACGCTTCGAGAGCGCCGCCGCGATTTTATCGCAAGCGGTGGCATCCACCGGCTGTGCCGTTATCAGGCGGGCCTCGATCGTCCCTTCGGCCTGCGCCCGCAGTTCGTCGTACTGTGCGGCGATGTCGGGCAGCAGCACCAGCCGGCGGCCCTCCGCCAGCAACCGAACCAGGTTGCGGCCAGCGGCATCGAGCCGGTCGCCGGCGATCTCGATCAGCAGATCGGCAAGCTCTTGCCGGCTGATCCGGGGGCTGCCAAGCAGCGGTGCCAGATTCGAATCCTGGGCCGCTACGGTGAGCAACTGCAGGGCCTCGGACCAGCGGCCGAAGTCGCCGCTGGCCTGAGCCAGCTGGAAGATCGCCTGCGCGTAAGGTCGCGCGATGGTGCTACGCTCCGCCATCTATCATCCGCCTGTGGTCGTCTTAAAGTTGCGCTGCGAGCTGGTCGAGCATCTGCTGGTGAGCCTTCGGGTCCACCTCGCGCTCCAGGATCTTGGCCGCACCGGCAAGCGCCAGCGCCACCACTTCCTGGCGCAGCTCGCTACGCACCTTGCCGATCTCCTGCTCGAACTGGGCCCGGGCAGTGGCGTGCTCACGCTCCGCCTCGGCACGGGCATCGAGTCGGGCCCGCTCGACCAGGTCAGCGCCGGTCTTGTTGGCTTGTTCGACAATCTCCGATGCCTGCTGCCGCGCCTTGCGCAGTTCTTCGTCAGCGGTTTTCTTCGCCAGCTCCAGTTCGTGGGAGCTGCGCTCGGCAGCAGACAGCCCCTCCGCGATCTTGCGCTGACGTTCGGCCAGAGCCTTGCTGACGTGCGGCCAGACGAACTTCATCGTGAACAGGATGAACACGAAGAACGTGATCCCCTGTCCGATTAGGGTGAGGTTGATTCCCACGCTAGAGACTCCCCTCGTGGTGCCTTAGACCGGATTAACTTACTGCAGCGCGCTCAGCAGCGGGTTGGCAAACATGAGCAGCGCGGCGAAGGCGACACCGATGATGGACAGGGCGTCGAGCAGACCGGCGATGATGAACATGCGAACCTGCAGCGGACCGGCCATTTCCGGCTGACGAGCAGCAGACTCGAGGAACTTGCCGCCGAGCAGAGCGAAACCGATGCCAGTGCCGAGAGCGGCGGCAGCGAAGATAAGGCCGATCGCGATGGCGGTGTTGGCCTGTACCTGAGCGATGAACTCCATGATGCCTCCTAGAGCAAGTTGCGTTGGACTAAAGAAAACCGGTTAGTGCTTCTCGTACGACAGGCTGATGTAGACGATGGTCAACGTCATGAACAGGAATGCCTGCAACGGGATAACGAGAATATGGAAAATGGCCCAGGCGGTGCCGGGGATCCACTGGACCCACCAAGGCAGCAGCGCGATCAGGATAAAGATGATTTCGGCGGCGTACAGGTTGCCGAACAGTCGCATGCCGAGCGAAACCGGCTTGGCGATCAGTTCGACCAGGTTCAGCAGCAGGTTCGCCGGTACCAGCGCCCAGTGGCTGCCGAACGGATGGGTCAGCCACTCTTTCGCGTAGCCGCCGGCACCCTTGCCCTTGAAGCCGTAATAGATGATCAGCAGCAGCACGGTCAGCGACATGCCGAAGGTGGCGTTCATGTCGGCCGAGGGAACGATGCGCAGGTACTCGATACCCATGGCAGCGGCCAGGGTCGGCATCCAGTCGACCGGCAGCAGATCGAGCAGGTTCCAGAACAGCACCCAGACGAAGATGGTCAGCGCCAACGGGCCCATGAAATCGCGCTTGCCGGAGAAGGCATCGGCGACGGAGCGGTCAGCGAACTCGACGAAGATCTCGACCAGGTTCTGCAGCTTGCCGGGCACGCCGGAAGTGGCTTTGCGGGCGGCGGCATAAAAGATGCCGAAAAAGAGCAGCCCGGTCAGCCAGGAGAAAATCAGGGTGTCGATATTGAGAGTCCAGAAACCGCCATCGCCGAACGACACCGTCAGGTGTTGCAGGTGATGCTGAACGATCTCACTTGGACTTTGCGCCCCATTTGCCATATCAAAACCCCAAGCGCTGTGTTAACGATGCGACCAGAGCAGTGCAAACCAGTACGCGGACAACGTCGCCGCGAAGGTAGAGACCAGTGCCACGGCAGTCGCTCCGAAGTGGTAGGTCGCGCCGCTCAGTAGCACGACCGCCAAAAGAAACTTCAGGGTCTGGGTCCGATAAAGGACGCCGGTAACCTTTTGCGGCGGTGCGTTCCTGGTTCGCAGGAAAAACCGCACAGCGAAGAAGAGCGTGAGAAACACGCTGATCAATCCGCCGGCCAGAGCTGCAATAGCCCAATCAGCCCCGCGCAGCAGAAACCAGATGACCCCGCCGCCGATACCTATGACGAGCTGCAGGAGGAGAAGTCGCCAGATCAGCGCGACAGGCACTTGCCACCCCCAGGCAACAACCCCATAGGAAGCGGGCGGGAGTATAGGAAGAACCCTCGTTGAGCGCAACGTTTGCCGGACAAATCGGCGCAAAGACGCGATTCAGTACACAACTTCAGGTGGAACACGGCGTTTTTCAGCGCATCCGCTCGAGGATGCCGTCAAGCTCGTCCAGACTGGAATATTGAATCACCAGCTTACCGTTGCCGCGGCTGCCGTGCTGGATGCTGACCGCCGCGCCCAGCCGCTCGGACAGGTCCTCCTGCAGGCGGCGGATGTTGGGGTCCTCGCGCACCGGCGCCGGCTCCGGTATCTCTTGCTGCAGGCGCTTGACCAAGGCTTCGGTCTGACGAACCGAGAGGCCGCCGGCGATGACGCTGGCGGCAGCGGCCGGCTGCTTCGCCTCGGGCAGGCCCGCCAGAGCCCGGGCATGCCCCATCTACAGCTCGCCGCGGCCGATGGCGGCCTTCAGCTCCGGATGCAGGTCCAACAGCCTCAGCAGGTTGGTAACACTGGCACGAGAGCGGCCAACCGCGTCGGCAGCTTCCTGGTGGGTCAGGCCGAACTCCTCGGTGAGCCGCT
>DASULL010000548.1:0-9016 GCA_036278215.1 Gammaproteobacteria bacterium
GCGGGTGTGGGTGGAGGAGGTGCTGCGCAACCGCCTCGGTTTCCAAGGAGCGGTGTTCAGCGACGACCTGGGCATGCAGGCGGCCTGTTGTATCGGCGACTTTCCGGAGCGTGCTCTGGCGGCGCTGGCGGCCGGCTGCGATATGGTGCTCTTGTGCAACGACACCGATCAGATCGGCGCGGTGTTGGATGCGGTGCCGGCGGCGCCGGAGCCAGTGGCGGCGCTGCGGCTGGCCCGCCTGCAGGGACGGCCAACTTCGCTCGACTGGGCCGCCTTGCGCCGCTCGCCGGAATGGCGCAAGGCGGTAGAGGCCGTGGAGAACATCGGCTGGCAGCCTGAATGAGGCTTCTCCCGGGAGCGCCGCTCGCGCTTGCCCCGCCGTTTCCATGGCAGCGGCCCCAGACGGAGGTCCCTGGCAGTGGTCTGAAGAGAGTAGTGGATCGATGTGGCTCTGCTGCGGACGGCTTTCTATAATCGCCGGTCTTAATCTCCCGGCTGGAGACTCCAATGGCGGATAAGCTGCTTATCGTGATGGTCAATGCAGATCCGGATACGCCGGTCGTGCTTGGCGCGCCTCTCTACCAAGCGACGGTCGCGGCGGCAATGGAGTACGACGTTGAAGTCATTCTGGCCGGCATATCGGCGAGGCTTGCCGTTCGCGGCGTGGCGGAGAAGGTTTTTCTCAAGGAAGGCGCACAAAAATCGGTCTACGACATCATGCGCGAGGCGCATGAGGCCGGAGTCAAGTTCAAAGTCTGCGGTCTACCGCTGGAAGCCTCGGGCGGCGACTTTATTCCGGAAATTGACGAAGTCGTCGGTGATGCCTACGTGATCAGCGAGGCAATGGACGACACGACGGTCACCTTTACTTACTGAGTACTTCCGAATGTCCAAGAAGATTAGCGCTGAGGAAGCGCTGGCGGTCCTGCGTGAATCAGTGCTGCTGCACGATGCGGCTGCCGTGGAAGCTGCCGCGGAGCGGATGGCGGCAGAAATTACGGCACAGCTCAGCGAGCAGCGGCCGGTAGCCCTGTGCGTCATGGTCGGCGGACTGATTCCGGCGGGCCTGCTGTTGCCGCGGCTCGGGTTTCCGCTGGAGATCGATTACTGCCACGCTACCCGCTATCGCGGTGCAACCACCGGCGGCGCACTGACTTGGTTGGCGCGACCACAGATCGACCTGAAGGGGCGGGTGGTGCTGATCATCGATGACATTCTGGATGAGGGCCATACCCTGGCTCAGATCATCGAGGATTGCCGCGCCCAGGGCGCAAGCGCCGTTTACACGGCAGCATTGGTAAACAAACGGCATGATCGCCGCTTCAACGACCTCCAGGCGGACTTCGTCGGACTGGAGGTGGATGATCACTATGTCTTCGGCGCCGGCATGGACTTCAAGGGCTGGTTTCGCAACCTGCCGGGTATTTATGCCGCACCGGGGTACTAAGGGAGTTTTGAATCGATGACTGTCGCAATTATAGGCGGAACCGGCTTGACCTCGTTGCCCGGGCTGGAGATTACCCGCCGTGAGGTCGTTCATACGCCGTATGGCAACCCCTCGGGGCCGATCACGCACGGCGAGTACAACGGCAAAGAGGTGATGTTCCTGGCCCGGCACGGCTATGGTCACACCATTCCGCCGCACCTGGTGAACTATCGCGCCAACATCTGGGCGCTGAAGCACCTGGGAGTCGAGCGGGTGATCGCTGTGGCGGCGGTTGGCGGCCTCACCGAGCGGATGGCGCCTGGAGTAGTCGCCTTTCCCGATCAGATCATCGACTACACCTGGTCTCGGGCGCACACCTTCTTCGAGATGGACCTGACCCACGTAACCCATATCGATTTTACCTACCCCTACGACGCCAGCCTGCGCGCTACGCTAATCGAGGCCGCCAAGCGGGCCGAGATCGCTTACGTCGATGGCGGCACCTATGGCGCCACCCAGGGCCCGCGGCTGGAGACTGCCGCCGAGATTCGGCGCATGCGGCAGGACGGCTGCGAGCTGGTCGGCATGACCGGAATGCCGGAAGCGGCGCTGGCGCGTGAGCTCGGCCTTGCTTATGCCACCTGCGCCGTGGTCGCCAACTGGGCGGCTGGCATGCATGGCGAGACGGTTTCCGTGGCGCAGATCGAGGAAACGTTGAAAGAAGGCATGAATCACATGATGCGGCTGTTGACCCACGCCGTTCCGCTGCTATAATCGCGGCCCTCTGATACGTAAACAGCATCAGAACTGGAGCGGTAGTTCAGTCGGTTAGAATACCGGCCTGTCACGCCGGGGGTCGCGGGTTCGAGTCCCGTCCGCTCCGCCAAACTTTCAAGCCGTCTATTTTCGGTAGAAATAAAAACGCCCCGCAATGCGGGGCGTTTTTATTGGGCGGCTGTTTTTGATTTCGAAAAAGGCGCCGGTTCTGCGCCTTTTCATACCTTCAAGCCTTCCCGCCTGATCGATCCCGCTTGCGCGATGGAGGCGGAGAGGAGCTGGCCTTTCCGAAAGGCCAGCCCCTGTTCCAGATCAGGCTTCTTTGCCGGCTAGGTACAGCCAGGTTTCAACCACGCTGTCCGGGTTCAGCGAGACGCTCTCGATGCCCTGGTCCATCAGCCAGCGAGCAAGGTCGGGGTGATCCGACGGGCCCTGGCCGCAGATGCCGACGTATTTGCCGGCGCGGCGGCAGGCCTGGATGGCCATTTCCAGCATCGCCTTGACGGCTTCGTTGCGCTCGTCGAACAGGTGCGCGATCAGACCGGAATCGCGGTCCAAGCCCAGGGTGAGCTGGGTCAGGTCGTTGGAACCGATCGAGAAGCCGTCGAAGTGCTCCAGGAACTGATCCGCCAGCACCGCGTTCGACGGCAGCTCGCACATCATGATGACCTTGAGCCCGTTGTCGCCTTTCTTGAGGCCGTTCTCGGCCAGCAGCTCGATGACCTGCTTGCCCTCTTCCACAGTCCGCACGAACGGGATCATGACCCAGACGTTGGTCAGCCCCATCTCGTTACGCACCCGCTTGAGCGCCTCGACTTCCAGCTTGAAGCACTCCCGGAAGCTGTCGGCAATGTAGCGGGAGGCGCCACGGAAGCCGATCATCGGGTTCTCTTCGTGCGGCTCGTACTGCTGACCGCCGATGAGATTGGCGTACTCGTTGGACTTGAAGTCCGACATACGCACGATCACCGGCTTGTTGTGGAAGGCGGCAGCCAGGGTGGCGATACCTTCGGTCAGCTTGTCGACGTAAAACGACACCGGATCCTTGTAGCCGGCGATCTGCAGCTCGATGGTCCGCTTGAGCTCATCGGACTGCTGGTCGAATTCGAGCAGTGCTTTCGGATGGATGCCGATCATGCGGTTGATGATGAACTCCAGCCGCGCCAAGCCTATACCAGCGTTCGGCAGGTGGGCGAAGTCAAAGGCGCGGTCGGGGTTGCCGACGTTCATCATGATCTTGAAGCCAATTTCCGGCATGTTCTCGAGCGGGACTTCCTTGACTTCGAAGTCCTGGGCGCCCTCGTAGATCATGCCGGTATCGCCTTCGGCGCAGGATACGGTGACGTCCTGGCCATCGCGGATCTTGTCGGTGGCATCGCCGGCACCGACCACCGCGGGAATGCCCAGCTCGCGGGCAATGATGGCGGCGTGGCAGGTGCGCCCGCCACGGTTGGTGACGATAGCGCTGGCGCGCTTCATGATCGGTTCCCAATCGGGGTCGGTCATGTCGGTGACCAGCACGTCGCCGGGCTGGACCTGATTCATCTGTTTCAGATCGCTGATCACGCGCGCCTTGCCAGCACCGATTTTCTGGCCGATGGAGCGGCCGGTGGCGAGCACCTTGCCGCGTTTCTTCAGGTGGTAGCGCTGCAGGATCTGGCCGCCATCGCGGCTCTTTACCGTTTCCGGCCGGGCCTGCAGGATGTAAAGCTTACCGTCCTGGCCATCCTTGCCCCACTCGATATCCATCGGTCGACCATAGTGCTCTTCGATGATCAACGCCTGCCGGGCCAGGGCCTCGACATCGGCATCGGTCAGGGAGAACTTCAGCTGATCGGCCGTGTCGACATCAACGGTCTTGACCGAGCGGCCGTGGCCTTCCTCACCGCTGTAGACCATCTTGATCGCCTTGCTGCCGAGGTTGCGGCGCAGAATGGCCGGTCGGCCGGCTTTCAAGGTGGGTTTGTGGACGTAGAACTCGTCCGGGTTGACGGCGCCCTGCACGACGGTCTCACCGAGGCCGTAGGAGGCGGTAATGAACACCACGTCGCGGAAGCCCGACTCGGTGTCCATGGTGAACATCACGCCGGCGGTGCCGATATCGCTGCGCACCATCTTCTGAACGCCGGCCGACAGCGCCACCTGGGAGTGTTCGAAACCGTGGTGAACGCGGTAGGCGATCGCGCGGTCATTGTAGAGGGAGGCAAAGACATGGTGGACCGCTTCCAGAATCCGATCCAGCCCGCGCACGTTGAGGAAGGTTTCCTGCTGGCCGGCGAAGGACGCGTCCGGCAGGTCTTCGGCCGTGGCGGAGGAGCGTACCGCGTAGGAGCCTTCGCCGGTAGAGCCAGCTTCCAGCTGCTCATAAGCCTGGGCGATCGCGTCGCGCAGCCTGGGCTGGAACGGAGTATCGACGATCATCTGCCGGATCTTGGCGCCGGTGCGGGCCAGTGCATCAACATCTTCGATGTCCAGGCTGGTCAGTTCAGCGTTGATCTTCTCGCGCAGGCCGCTCTGATCGAGAAAGTCCCAGAAGGCGGCAGCCGTGGTGGCGAATCCTCCGGGCACCTGGACGCCAGCGCTGGCAAGGTTGCTGATCATCTCGCCGAGCGAGGCATTCTTGCCGCCGACGCGCTCGATGTCGTTCATTCCCAAGGAATCGAACCAAACTACATAGTCTTGCAATGTCGTGACTCCATCTGGCCGCTTCACAGCCGCCGTTTCCCCAATAACAGGCGCCGCGGAGGTTACGGCCGCCGGAGGAGAACTGCCAGCCCCGTTCTCCCAACCCGAAATTTTGCTAGCATGCCCAAGCCGTCATAAGTTTCCTTAGATGTAAGGACTCCGACCGCGGCTCCATATTCAAACGGCCCGCCAATGAGCAAAAAACGAACCGTCTTTTTCATATCCGATCGCACCGGCATCACCGCTGAGACGCTGGGGCACAGCCTGCTGACCCAGTTCGCGGTGAACTTCGAGCAGGTCACGCTGCCGTTTGTCGACAGCCCCGAGCGCGCTTACCTCGCGTTGCAGCAGATCGAGGAGGCAAACCTCGCTAACGGAGAGCGCTCCATCGTCTTCAGCACCGTGATCGACGACGACGTCCGCGCCATTCTCCGTGCCGCGAAGGCGGTCGTGTTCGATTTCTTCGAGACATTTATCGAGCCTCTGGAGCACGAACTCGAACTGCCGTCATCGCACATGGTCGGCCGGTCGCACGGGCTGGTGGATAATACCATGTACGACGTCCGGATCGACGCTATGAATTACGCGTTGAACCACGACGACGGAGCAACCACGCATCTTTACTCTCAAGCGGACGTGATCCTAATCGGCGTATCGCGTACCGGCAAGACGCCAGCGTGTATTTACCTGGCCTTGCAGTACGGTGTCTACGCCGCCAACTATCCGTTGACGGAAGAGGATCTCGAGGTGGGGGGGCTGCCAAAGGCGCTGGAACCTTACCGCAACAAGCTCTACGGCCTGACCATCCGGCCGGACCGGCTGGAGCAGATCCGCAACGAGCGACGTCCCAATAGCCGTTACTCGTCGATCCGGCAGTGTCAGTATGAAATCGCCAGGGCGGAGGCTTTATTCGCCAAGGCGCGGATTCCGTTTATCAATACAACGACCATGTCGATCGAGGAGATCGCGACCACGATCATGCACGAGCGCAAGATCAAGCGCCGCGTGCAGTGAGCAGGCAGCAACGGCTCGCTGTGTTATGCCAGACATGCACGCTGGCGGCAGAGGGCCCCGTGTTATAGTCCGGAGCATGATGGTTTCAACATATAACGACATTCTGGCGCTGCCGGTTCGTAACTTCGCGAGCCTGATGGAGCTGTATGAAAATAATTACATTTTCATGCGGCGGCTGATGCCCGAACTCGACCGTCTGCCGGAACGAATGGTGTCACGGGTGCCGGGCGCCGTCGATCTGCGGCTGGAGGTCCTCGAACGCTGCCGCTACACCACCATGCTGGCCCTGACGCACACCTTCGATGCAGCCAGCGGCGGCGGCACCAGCCCGGATCTGGAAGTACGCATTTACCACGACGCCCGGACCGCGGAAGCCTTGGCCAACCGCGGCCTGAACCGTATCGGCATCTGGCAACGCCAGCCACAGCCGGATCCGAGCAGCTTGGCTTGGCGCTGGGAAGTGAATCGTTTCCTGTTTCGCTGGCTGCGCTACTGTCTGGCCGAGGGGCATCGCTTCATGCCCAACCCGTCCGCTGAGCACAGGCTCTCGGGCTGAACCATAGGGGCTGCTGCCCTAGCGTTCCTGCTTGCCTCTGACCAGAGCTTCCACCGCCTGCGTCTCGATCCACTTGAAGCCGTGCCGTGCCAGATTGGCCGCTTGTGACCAATCATTGATTTCATATACCACCCACTCCCAGGGCCCCTCCCAAAGCGGCGCCGGTATTGGCGGCACCACATCGATATCGACAAAAGCGAAGTCGGGCTGCAAGGTTTCCAACCGATCCTGACTGGCCATGGTCCAGTCTGACAGGACCCAGCCGACTCGGATCTCGCCAAGCGAGCGCGCCTCCTGGACGACATCGGCGTCGAAACTGATGATCACCGCTCGCTCGCCCAACGGCTCGCAGATGTCCAGTATCGTTTCAACTGCTTGCGGGATGGTGTGGTAGGGCACTGTATCGCGCTTGATCTCGACGAAGACCAGAGCGCCTGTGTCGCTTTCTGCAAGCAGTTGGACGGCCGAGGCGAGCGAGGGGATGCGCGTGCCTTTGAAGGCCTCGCCCAGGCGTTCCGGCTCGTGGACGCTGAACGCCTGCAGTTCGTCAAAGCCGAGTTCGAGCACTACGCCCGGCTCGCCGGAAACCCGGTCCAGGGTCGCGTCGTGGAACACCACCGGCGTGCCGTCGCGGCACAGTTGCACATCGAGCTCGACCGCATCGGCGCCGGCGTCGATCGCCGCTTTCAGCGCCGCCAAAGTGTTTTCCGGGTAGCGCTCGGTGTAGCCCCGGTGTGCGATGATGCGTGGATGCTGGTTCATAGGGCTCTGCTCTCGCGGTTGGGTGAAGGCTTGTCCAAGGCTATGCGTCTGATCGGCTGAGCAGCCAAGCCCTGCGGCCGAGGCGCAGGGGAGAGTCAATAGGGCGTCGGAAAACTGCTGTGCTCCGCCAAGCGACGTTGTGCGACCTGCTCTCAGGGAGCAAATTCTCGAACGCGCCGGCGTAGCTCGGCAACTTCCTGCGTGCTGCTGCCTGCGGCCCCGTAACGCAGTCGGCTGTAAAGAGCGGTGATCGACTCGACCTGGGTCGCCAGATCCGGCCGGGCTGCGGCTACTCGGGCGGCATAAGCATGCGGTCCTTCGCCGGACGCGCGCGCTAGGCCGCGGCGTGCCAGCTTGCCGCAGTAGCGCGCATAGTTGTCGGCAAGCGGATCATCTGACCGATGTCGGTTGCGTAACAGCAACAGTGCGACCAGGCCAAGAGTGACCGCCATCGCGATCCCCAGCGCCGCAATCATCTGCGGCCATCGCCCAAGCCCCACCCGACTGAGCAACTGCTGCTGCAGCTCCGGACCGTAGCCGAGCACCCAGCGGTTCCAGCCGGTATTGATAGCGTCCCACTGCAGGTTGAGTCTTTTCAGCAAACCACCGGAGCGGGCAAGCAGCGGTACCGGCTCTCCGGCCGGCAGAGCGTCGGCGAGACCGTGCTCGATCCGGTGCGGCGCGATGAAGCCGGTGGCGTCGACCCGGGTCCAGCCTTGGCCTTGTAGCCAGACTTCGGTCCAAGCATGGGCGTCCGACTGGCGGACGATCATGTAGTTGCCGAGCGGATTCATTTCGCCGCCCAGGTAGCCTGTGACCACTCGCGCCGGCACGCCCGCCGCCCGCATCAGCACTGTCAGAGCGCTGGCGTAGTGTTCGCAAAACCCGCGACGGCTGTCGAACAGGAATTGGTCGACCGGATCGTACGGCAGCGCGGGTGGCGTCAGGGTATAAACGAAAGGGTGGCTACGAAAGAACTCCGCCGCCGTAGCGAGCAGCTCCTGGTCGGATAAGCCGCGCCGGCGCCACTCGCCGGCGAGAGCCCGGGCTTTCGGGTGGGCGTCATCGGGCAAGGCCAGGTAGCGGGCCCGCATCGCAGTGGTCAGGTGCGTTTCCAGGCGGTACTGCGGCGAGGAGCTCAGCGTATAAAACCGTCGCTCGTAGATCGGACTGGCGGCTTCGAGCAGGAGGCCATCGCCCCAGCGGGCACCGGCGGGCAGGGCAAGCGGGGCGTCCAGCGCAAACAGCCAGCGGCGGCTGTGCGGTTCCAGTTGCACCGAGTAGCGCACCGCCGCGCCGCGCTGCTGGACGAGTGGCGGGGTGGTCGGCGCCACTGCTGCTTGCCGCCAGGTGCGGCCGTCATAGCTCGAGAGTACTGGCCCGCGCCAGTAGCGCTCCTGCGGCAACGGCGGCTCGCCGTCGAAATCGACCCGGAAAGCCACTCCGCCCGACTGACTGAGGTGGGTGATCGTGCCCGGAGACATGGTGTCGCTCAAGCCGGTGGTGGCGCCGCGGGCGTCGTCCGGCAAGCGCCAAAGCGGCCCAGCTAGGCGCGGGAACAGCACGAACAGCACCAGCATCACCGGCAGGGCCTGCAGCAGCAGCATCCCGGCTTGGCGCGCGTAGCGCCAGGGGGTTGTCGGTGGCCGCGCCTGATGAGCGGCGATCAGCATGATCGTCAGCGCCCAGCTGGTTGCTCCGAGATAGAGGATCATCGGCAGCGACTGGTCGTACAGGAACTGCGTGGCGACCAGAAAGTAGCCGAGATACATCACTATGTGGACATCGCGCCGCCG
>DASULL010000549.1:0-5603 GCA_036278215.1 Gammaproteobacteria bacterium
CGGCGCCGCCGCCGCCATGGTGACCGACGCCTGCAGCGCCACCAGCAGCCCGCTGCTGCGCCGGCCGACCTCGATCGAGCGGGGTGCGCTGGCGCATCCAAGCGTGGTCCGCAGCGGCCCACCGGAAACCCGCGGGCCGATGCTGCAGGCGGGCGATCCGGACTACCTGACCTTGCGCAGCTGGATCGAGGCGGGCTGCCATTGACGCTTTTTTCCCGGCGTGACCGCCCTCATGTCGTGATAGCCCACTGCGGCCAGCGCCGCAGTGGGCAGTCCGGGAAGAGGTAAATCGATAGATCCCGGCCGCTTTCGGTGACCGCGCCAGCAGATTCGCGCAGGCCCGTCGGCGGTATCAACAGGAAGAATGACAAATGGATTCGTATCGTCCCCACAACTCGGCCATTCGGCTGCTGGGTCTATTGCTCGCCCTGCTACTGCCTTGCAGCGTGCCGGCAGCGCCTGTTCAGCTTGAGGTCCGTGATCCTTATTTGGATCTGCACACCGGCCCTGGCCGCGGCTATCCCATCGCCCAGTCGATCGAGCGCGGCGCCACCATCGAGATCCGTCACCGCCGCACCGACTGGTACCAAGTCCACACCGATGTAGCCACCGGCTGGGTGCACCGCAACCAGCTGCGCGCCACCCTAGCCGCCACCCTAGCCGCCGCCGGCACCGACGGCGGCCTGCGCGCCGCCCTGCTGGACCGCCACATCGAAGGCCGCCTCATGGCCGGCCTCAGCGCCGGCGCTTTCGACGACGATCCGGTGGTCAGCTTCTGGGCCGGCTACCGCCTGACGCCGCTGTGGTCGGCGGAACTGGCCATCGCCCAAGCCGCCGGCGATTACTCCAGCACCCGCATGTACCGGCTGGAGGCGGTCGCCCATCCCTGGCCCGAACTGCGCTTTCCGCCGCATCTGCTGGTGGGCGTAGGCTTTTTCGAAAACACACCGCGGCAAACCCTGGTGGAAGGCGAGGACGACGCGCTCGCGCTCACCCTCGGCCTGGGTCTCAGCAAGCAGCTGGAGCCGCGCTTCGCCCTGCGCGCCGACTGGCGCTGGCACCACGCCCGCTTCGACGACAACGACGACTTTCATGAGCTGACAGCCGGCTTCGTGCTGCTGTTCTGAGGGAAGAGGATGGTATGACACGCTCACTACGCATCTGGCTCGCCGCCGCGCTGCTGTCGGCTCCGCTACTGGCCCAGGCCCAGGCGCAGCCGCCAGCCCCCCGCGGCGAAGGCGAACAGCCGCTGCAGCCGCGGGTCGCACGCCAGGACATCAGCGTGCCGCGCATCGACGCTCGCGACATCGAGATCGGCGTCTATGCCGGCGTGCTCAATCTGGAGCATTTCGGCAGCAATCCGGTGTTCGGCGCCCGCCTCGGCTACCACCTCACCGAGGACTTCTTCCTCGAAGCCAACCTTGGCTTCTCCGAAGCCAGCGACGAAGCCTTTGCCCGCTACGTCGGCAACGGCCCGTTCGGCGGCCAGGACAAGGATCTCGAATACCTGCATGTATCGCTGGGCTTCAACGCTCTGCCCGGCGAGGTGTTCGTCGGCCGGCGGCGCGCCTACAGCAGCGCGCTGTTCATCACCACCGGCGTCGGCGATATCCGCTTCGCCGGCGACGACTACTTCACCTTCAACGTCGGCGTCGGCTTCCGGCTGCTGCCGACCGACTGGCTGACGGTCCGGCTAGACGCCCGCGAATACATTTTCGAGACCGACATCCTCGGCAAGTCCGAGCTGACCTACAACCTGGAACTGACCGCCGGGCTGGCCGTGTACTTCTAGCCCGGCGACGCAAGGAGGCGCGACCGATGAACTGGACCCGGATGCTGACGCTCTGCCTGGCGCTGGCGCTGTGGGCCGCACCGGCGGCGGCCGCCGATAACGGCGCTCCGCTCGACCCCAATGCGCTCGACCACCAGCTGCAGGCTCTCAAGGAAGACGTGCTGGCGGCCAACCGCGACCTGCTGGTGCTGCAGGAAGACCTGCTGTTCCCGGCCAGCCGGCAGATCGCGGTGTATCTGTCGATGGACCGCGGCAGCCTGTTCAAGCTCGACTCGGTCGAGCTGCGGCTGAACGACCAGGTAGTTGCCAAGCACCTCTATTCGGCCCGCGAACTGGACGCCCTCAGCCGCGGCGGCTCACACCAGCTCTGGATCGGCAACATTGCCACCGGCGAGTACGAGCTGCTGGCCTTCCTTACCGGCATCGGCCCGAACGGGCGCGAATACCGCCGCGGCGCCACTCTGACTATCGCCAAGGCGCACGGGCCGAAGACCATCGAGCTCAAAGTCTCCGACCTTCAGCGCAAGCTGCAGCCGGAATTCGTCATACGCGAGTGGCAATGAGCATGCGTCGGGTAACTTCGCTGCTGCACGGCCTGCTGCTCTTCGGCGTACTCGCTCCCGCCTTTGCCGGTCCCGGCCAGCGGATCGAGAACGCCCGCTATGGCGAAGTGCTGTTTCAGTTCTATCAACAGGATTATTTCACCGCCATCACCCACCTGCTGGCCGCCCGCAGCCAGGGCCGGCTGGGACACGACTGGTTCCAGGCCGAGCTGCTGCTCGGCGGTCTCAAACTGTCCTATGGCCTCACCGATGCCGCCGAGCAGATCTTCCGGCGACTGCTGGAACAGCAGGCCTCGCCGGCGGTGCGCGATCATGCCTGGTTCTACCTGGCACAGCTGGCCTTCAAGAAAGGCCGGCTGGAGCAGGCGGCGCATGCGCTGGCGCAGATCAGCGAGCAGCTGCCGCCGGAGCTGGCCGGCAAGCGGCAACTGCTGAGCGCCCTGGTGCAGATGCAGCAGGGCGATTACGCCGGCGCGGTCAAGGCGCTGACTCCCTGGCGCGGCCTGCCGGCAGAGGAAGCCTACGGTCAGTACAACCTCGGCGTGGCACTGGTCCGCAGCGGCCAGCTGCAGCCCGGCGTCGATCTGCTCGCCCGCATCGGCCGCATGCGCGCCGCCGATGAGGAAACACAGGCCCTGCGCGACCAGGCCAATATCGCCATCGGCCGAGCCTTGCTGCAGGAGCAGCCGCGGCAGGCCAGGCAAGCGCTGGAACGGGTCCGGCTGCAGGGGCCGTCCGCCAACCTGGCCCTGCTCGGCGCCGGCTGGGCCGACATGGCCACCGGCAACTACCGTGCCGCCCTGATCCCCTGGCAGAAGCTGCAGGCCCGCCCGATCACCGATCCGGCCGTGCAGGAAGCCATGCTGGCTACGCCCTATGCCCTGCTGCAGCTGCAGGCCCGCGAGCAGGCCGCCGCTATGTACCGCACCGCCACCGAGCTGCTGGCCGCCGAAGCCAACCGCATCGACCAGGCCATGGCCGAGATCCAGCGCGGCGGCCTGCTCGACGCCGCCCTGACCCTCGATCCGCGCACCGACCAGCTGCCGCCGCTGGAGCAGCTCCCCGGCCGCGATTACCTGGGCACCCTGATCGCCAGCCACGGCTTCCGCCGCGCTCTGCAGGACTACCAAGACGTTGCAGCGTTGGCCGCCAACCTGCGCTGGTGGCAGGACCGGCTCAGCAGCTTCGAGGTGGTGCTTGCCGACCACCGCAGCCGCTTCGAGCAGAGACTGCCGCAACTGCAGCAGCAGCTGGCCGCACTGGCGCCGGAAGCGCTGCAGGAGCGCTATCAGGCGCTGAAGATCAGCCTGCCGCTCGGCAGCGATGCCGATCTGCGTGCCCTGGAACAGCAGCTCGCCCGGCTGCGGGAGCGGCATGCCGCCCTGACCTCGATCCGCGAGCGGGCCGAGGACGACTTCCGCGCCTACAGCGGCCGCATTCAATTGCAGCGCGAACGCATCGCCGCGCTGCTGGAGCGGGTCGAACAAAGCCGGGTACAGCACCGCCAACTGCTGGAGCTGCGAGCACTGCAGGCCTTGGGCGCGCGCCGCGACGCAGTCCGCTCGCAGGTCACCCAGGCCCGTTTCATCCTGGCCCAGCTATACGATCCGGCGGCCGAGCGGGCCAGGAGGGCGGAATGAAACGCCGCTTCCTACTGCTGGGCCTTCCGCTGCTGGCGGCCTGCGCCCACCAACCGGAACAACAGACCGCCACGCTGGCGGATCTGACCAAGGAACCGCCGCCTGCCTTGCCGGCCGAAGCCGCCGCCGACCGCGAGCGCGCCATCGCCGGCTACCGTGAGTTTCTCAGTCAGGCTGAAGATCCCATCCTCAAGGCCGAAGCCATGCGCCGGCTGGCGGACCTGAGCCTGGAAGCCGAGGAGGAAAAAGCGGGACGGGTACCGGCCGCCGTGGCCGCCGCCGAACCGGTGCCGCAGGAGCTGCCGGAGGCGGCGGAAGCGCAATCGACCGAAGAGACGCTGCGCATCATCGCCCTCTATGAAGAGCGCCTGCGGGCCTATCCCTATCACCCACAGAACGACCAGGTGCTGTACCAGCTCTCCCGCGCCTACGACAACGCCGGCCGCCAGGAGGACGAGCTGCGCATACTCGACCGCCTGGTCGGCGAGTACCCTTACAGCGCCAACATCGCCGAAGCCCAGTTCCGCCGCGGCGAAATTCTGTTCCTGCGCAAGCGCTACCCCGAGGCCGACAACGCTTACCGCGCCGTACTCGGTCGCGGCCCGGAATCCGGCTTTTACGAGCAGGCGCTGTACAAGCGGGCTTGGTCGCTGTTCAAGCAGAGCCTGTATCTGGAAGGCATCGACTACTTCCTCGCGCTGATCGACCGCAAGTCGCACCAGGGCCGGCTGGTGCTCGAGCGGCTCAGCCGCACCGAGCGCGAAACCATCGAAGACACCCTGCGCGCCATCAGCCTGAGCTTCTCCTACCTGGAGGGGCCGGACAGCGTCACCGAGTATTTCCGCGCCCGCGGCAAGCGCAAGGACGAAGACGTGCTCTACCGTGCGCTCGGCGAGGAGTACCTGAAGAAAGACCGTTTCTCCGACGCCGCCGCCAGCTTCCAGGCCTTCGTCGCCGCCTACCCCAACAGCGACTACGGCCCGCAATTCCAGCTGCGTGCCATCGACGCCTTCCGCGCCGGCGGCTTCCCCAGCCAGGTGCTGGAGGCACAGAAAGCCTATGTGCGGCTGTACGACCTGCGCAGCCCGTTCTGGCTGGGTCGCAGGCCGGCCGAGCAGCCGGCGGTGGTCGAGCAGTTGCGCTCCAGCCTGTACGACCTGGCCCGCCACTACCACGCCCAGGCGCAGAAAACCAAGGAAAACGCTGACTACGTCTCGGCCGGCGACTGGTACCAGCGTTACCTCGGCAACTTCCCCGCCGTCGGCAACGCGCAGGAAGTGCGCTTCCTGTACGCCGAGCTGCTGTACGAACACAAGAATTATGCCGCGGCCGCCGAGCAATACCGGCAGGTGGCCTACGAGTACGGCCGGAACGATCGCGCCGCCGAAGCCGCCTACGCTGCCGTGCTGTCGCTGGAGCAGGCCGCCAAGCAAGTCGAGGGCGACCAGCGGCTGCCGGCCCGCCGGCAGGTACTGGTGGCCGCCAGCCGGGTGCTGAAGGAATTCCCGCAGCATCCGCAGGCGATCCCGGCGCTGACCCACAGCGCCCAGCAAGCCTTCGATCTGGGCGACGGCGAGGCCGCCGCTGCCGCGGCCGAGCAGTTGCTTG